>JBJTQS010000301.1:0-7832 GCA_046075765.1 Bacteroidota bacterium | reverse complement strand
GGTAACGGTGTAGGTGGTGCCTGTGGTTGGACTAACCGTGATTTGATTGGTGCTGGCGCCGTTCGACCACTGATAGGTAACACCGCCACCAGCGGTAATCGCAGTTGATTTTCCGTAACAGATTCCTGTTGGACTGGCACTAAGTTGAACAGGAGGAGGCAATGGCTGTCCAACTGAAGCTGTGGCGTTAGTTGTGCAATTGATAGAGTCAACCACGGTTAATGTGTAGCTTCCTTGAGCCAAGCTACTGATGTTCTGGGTGCTTTGCGAAGTCGGATTCCAGTTGTAGGAAACAGGTCCTGTATTGCCTGTAACTACAGAAGCGATGCCGCCATCATTTCCACCAAAACATGTTACCGAATCTGTCGTTAAAACAATGTTCAGGTTTGATTGCAGCACCACTACATTGGATGTACTTGTACATCCATTACCGTCGGTTACTAAGATGCTGTAAGTGCCACCTGCCAAACCGTTTGCAATAGATGCAACACCACCTGCTGGACTCCATGCATATCCGTAAGGAGTTGTTCCCCCTTGAGCCGTAACTTGTGCCGATCCATTAGGGATGGGATTGCAGGAGTGTTGGATTAATATTGCTGTGGAATTTAAAAGAGTGGGTTCGGTAATGTTAACCGATGTTGATGCCGTACATCCGTTCGCATCAGTAACCAATATCGAATAATTTCCCTGTGATAGAGCATTGAAGTTGTTGCCAATTTGTCCCACTCCTCCGTTTAAAGAAAATGATAGGGGAGTAGTCCCGAGATTCGTATTAATTGTAATGGTGCCGTTTGAGCCGCCGAAACAGGATACATTCGTTGTGGGTGAAGTTGTGATTACAGGCCCAGGCTGATCAACGATTGTGGTGCTAGCAATTGCTGTACATCCATTCGCATCGGTAACCAATAGATTAAACAAGCCTGCAATCAAATTGGTAAATGAAGTTCCCGATTGCGCAGCACCGCCATTGATAGAGTAGGAGTAAGGTGCTATTCCGCCACCTGCAATGGCACTTACACTTCCATTCGGATTGGAACAGGTTGTTCCATTGTTGGTGGCGCTTGCTGTTAAGAGGGTAGGTTGAGCAACCGTTACCGTTACGGTAGATGCGCAATTGTTGGCATCAGTAACGATCACCGTGTAATTGCCAGCTGTAAGATTGCTCCAAGAAGGTGTGGATTGCTGCGGATTTCCTGCCAAGTTGTATTGTAATGGTGCAACCCCTCCCGTTGCTACGATTGATATGGTTCCGTTATTCCCTCCAAAGCAACTGACCGCAGTGGAGTTTGATGACTGAATGTTTACTGTAGGTAGTACAGCAACTGAGGTGTTGAAGGTGGATGTGCACCCGTTCGCATCAGTGGCGGTTATTGTATAACTGCCAGCAGCCAGATTGTTGAAGAAGGTTGAACTTTGATTCGTTCCTCCATTCAAGTTGAAACTGTAGGGCGCTGTACCACCAGAGGCTACTATGGTTATGGTGCCGTTGGATTGACCACAAATGGTGGCAGTTGGGGTGGCGCTTAAGGTTGTAGCAGTTGGCTGGGTAATACTGGTGCTGTTGGATGTGAAGGTGCAACCATTGGCATCAGTAATGGTAACAGCATATGTGCCGGCAATCAAGTTGGTTGCAATTGCTGTTAACTGAACAGGAGTCGTATTCCATGAATAGCTGAATGGAGCTGTGCCTCCACCTTGGGATATTACTGAGGCGGTGCCATTGTTCCCTCCATTGCAAGTCACATTTGTAGAGGAAATAGTTGTGGTTATTGCGTTTGCTTGTGTTACTGTGGCCGTTGCCGTTCCCGTGCATCCGTTAACATCCGTAATAGTACAGTTATAGGTTCCGGCAGCTAAAGAGCCCAGCGTTGCGTTACTTCCTGCCACTGGCGACCAATTGAATGAGTAGGGTCCGGTTCCGTTAGCCGGGATGGTGGTTATAGAACCGTTGGAACCTCCGTTACAGGATACATTGGTGATGTTATTGGCGGATGTGATTGCCGGTGGATTGGCCAAGGTAATGCTGTTGATGGAAGAGCAGCCACTGGCATCCGTGACTGTTACAGTATACGTGCCTGGTGAAAGTCCGGTCACCGATTGACTATTGGAACTCCCCGCATTTGGCGACCATTGATAAGTAACAGGAGCTTGCCCGGTAACCAGGTTGGCTGTTGCTGATCCGTTGTTTCCGTTGTTGCAAGTCACATTCTGAACGATGCTTGCATTGGCTTGTACGGTTGAGTTCGGAGTAACCGTTACATTGTCGGTAACCACTACCGAGTTACCATTGCAAGTAGTGTATGTGACTTGTGCGGTGTAGGTGGTAGTGGTGGTTGGACAAACATTTACAACGGGACTATTGCTGATGACAGTAGCGCCTTGCAACCAAGCGAAGCTTGATATGCTGGCTCCGAATGGAAGAAATCTCCATGCATCATTGGAAGTAGTAAAAACCGTGTTGTTTCTTCCTGGAACAACAACAGCTTGTGTGCCGGCTGCGTTTTGGATGCCGTGTATGGCTAAACCACTATTCCAACCACTGCAAACGGGTTTGTTCTGAGTGAAAATGTCGATAGCGTTTGTGGTCTCATACAACACTATTTGAGAAGTGGTAAACAGAGGCGAGGGACAAGAAGATGTTGAAACGCTATTTGGATCGCCGTAATAAGGTACTTGATTGAATGAAACAATAAGCTTCCTGCATGGGGCGACGCCTGTTAACTGGTAGTATATGTCTCCGAGGTTGGTGGGGTCAATGTCTTGATAAATACCCATGATACTCGCAGTTGGTAATGCAGTGGTAGGAATCCCGGCGGGCAACCCTTGCAAGTTCCACTGGCAAAAACCACCTGCATAAGACGTATTGAAAGAGATGATGCCATTGGATCCGATAACAACCTGATTGTAGTTTATACCAAAAAAGCAGAAATTAAATGGAAGGTTGATAACCTGGGACCATGTGTCATCAATATTAACCAAAATGGGTGTTCCTACATTGTAGGGGTTAGGGGCATAGGTGATGGGGATGGCTAAATAGTTATTGGTCTGTCCCGAATCAAACCAAGTAGCAGTGAGGTTGGTGCATGGGTTGCTGCAACCAACGGTAACGTCAGGACCCGCGTTAACCGAGGGGCATCCTACCTGTGCTTTGGTAATGAAAGGCACAAGCACTCCAATGCAAATTAAAACCAGTTTAATTACTTTTCGAAGGAACATTACGAATGGAGTTTAGGTGAATACCCAAGGAGATTTCTGATACCAAGGTAAGCAAATTGCCAAGATTGTCGAAAGTGTGTTACGACAATCATTTGGTAACAGTTTCTGGCTGATTTCTAACAAACACTGTTAGATATAATTCTACAATCGGAAAGTCGCTTCAGTGCACCATTTATTTATTTGACATACAGGCATTTGTGTAAAAGAGTCGTTTTGTTTTTGTCAATTCCAAGCGCCTTTGTAAAGAATTTGCAACCTTTTGATCAAGAATGCGTTTCAGTGGTGAATCAAAGTTTTAGATTTGTTAAATTTGAGATGGAAAAATACTTGTTATGACCCATTTTAATTCGTTTTTAAGTAACATCATCCTGGGCGCTGCGCTAACAGGCATTTTGTTTGGATCCTCCCAACAGGTGTCTTATGCATCATCGCCTTGCGAATATTACTTAAATAACGGTCCGATAAACCGTGCCACTGGGTTCAACGAAGAACATATTGTTAGTGGATTGTATTCTGGCTTGGCTCAGCGTTACAATAACTTGTCCGGACAAATGACGGGTATTCGTTTTTGGGCAAGAGCCATCGGCTCAGCACAAACAATGCGTGCGATATTATATCAGGAAAATGTAGGCTTCCCTGGAACCATCATCGCTCAAACAACAGTGAGTGTACCTGCTGGCGCCACTTGGCAACAAATAGATGCACTATTCGCATCGCCTGCCAATGTCAGTGGAAATGTGATTCTATCAATCGAACCTTCATCACCTTCAACCAACAATGTTTGGGTACAGCATAACCTCGAAGGAAACGCTTCCAACAATTACATCGGAAACGGTGGTAATCTATATTTGAACCTCATCAAGCAAGGAGTAACCTGGTTTAAGGATTTAGCAAATGGTGATCCATCATGGGACTATGATTTCATGATTCTCCCCATCCGTTCTGTAAATATTACCCCAGGTTTCAACTTTAATGCAAACAACCTGTCGGTGAACTTCACCAACACATCCACAAACGCTTCTACCTACTCATGGAATTTCGGTGATGGAGGAACAGCCAACACGGCCAACGCCTCCCACACTTATTCCGCATCGGGAACATACCAAGTGAAATTGGTGGTGGGTGGTCCTGCAGGTTCCGGTTGCGCCGACTCCGTCACACAATCCGTGGTAGTTACCAATACCGCGATAGGTGAAATATCCAATTGGTTTGAAAATCCGACCTATGAAAGTTCATCCAATCAGATTTCATTCCAATCACTAGCGAACCAAACCTGTTTCGTTTACTCAGCCGAAGGCAAGCTTTTGGATGAGTTTAAGGTTGCAAAAAACGAAACCATCAATAGAACAATGCTAACATCCAAATCCGGCATGTATCTGTTGAAATCATCCATGTCCAATCAATCATTCCGATTCATCATTAACGGTTATTCAAAATAAAAATCATGAAAGCCATCATCTTCATTTCTGCATCCGTATTCGGATTGTTTTTATCCAGCAGCGCCTTCGCACAAACCGACAAGGCAGCTTCGCAATTAGATATTGAAACTAAGAGCAATCCACAAGTAGACTTGTTGGTACCACAGAAAGAACCTGCACACATCATCGGTGATGACGGACAAAAGGTTTACTTCCTCGTCGACCCATCCAAGGTTAACACGGGTATTCCAAATAACTCAACCCAAATTCAAAACGGCGCCATCCAGCCGAAAAGCAAGCCCGAATAATATTTCGTTCGCAAATCAACTTTACAATCCTTATATCGAATACCAATAGCAGCTATACCATGAAAAAAATCAACACATCAAGCTTTTTTCGGCTAATTGCGATTCTGGTCGCTTGTCCAGGCCTTGCGCTCGGACAAACTACCATTTACCAGTCGGGCTTCGAGGCTGGGGATCCTGCCATCGTAGCCCAAGGCTCTAGCGGAAGCCATGTGGTTAACTACACCACAGGACCCATAACCGCAGCAGTGAGTGGACGAAGTAGCTTCGGAAGCGGTACCGGCTCTGTTGGTTCGTTTATGACTGGACTAGTGAATTTCACCGCTGGTAAATATTATCAAATCGAAGCAACTGTCAGGAAAAACTCTTCATGTACTGGAAAGTTGCAGATGTACAAGAACTTGACACAGACACATGCCGCTATGATTGCATCAACCGGTGGTGATATAATTTTGAATCCTGCCGCCAATAACATATCAGGCATTAATCCAATAGTCATCAGAGGTACCTTTTATGCCTCTGTTACCGAATCAAAATATCTTGGATTAACCCTGACTATCCCTGGTGGAGCGGGAGGTTGTGGGCAGACAGGAGAGTGTTTGATTGATGATATCACCATTATTGAAAATGACAACCCTCCTTGCTTTTTCTATTGTACAGCTGGCGGCACTTCTGGTACTCCTGGAAACATAGCCAATGTTCAATTTAACACCATCAATCGCACAAGCGGGTTCGATGGTTATAGTTGCACGGGTCAATCCACGCAAGTGCGCCAAACCTTATCCTATAATCTTTCGGTTGATATCAATAATGTTGGATATGTGTTGTATTCTCAAGCTTGGATTGATTGGAACAAGGATGGCGATTTCCTAGATGCCAATGAAATCGTGCTGCCATCAGCTGCCACCACCACCGCTGCCGGCACAGTTAATAGGACCGTTTCAATTACGGTGCCTGCTACATCCACACTAGGAGTTACTAAGATGCGTGTGATTTGCAAGTACAATACGGCCATTACAGCCGGCGGTTGCGAAACATACATATATACCGATGCTGAAGATTACGATATTTCAATACTTCCAGCTCCTGTGAATATGGTGTATGCCAATACCACAGTTACGCAAATTACTAACAACGTCAATGCGGGGGCCTTGCGCCAAGAGGTTTTGCAAGTAAAGGTTAATACCACCGGACAACTGAACGCTCCTAATGCAACTCAAATGGTATTTACGACTTTAGGAACAACCAACATAGCGAACATCGCTAACGCTCGTTTGTATTATACCGGAAGTTCTGCTGTTTACAGTTCGCTCACGCAATTAGGTGCCACTATTGCTGTTCCTCCTGCAGACCCAACAAACATGACATTTTCCTTTACCAGAGCCATGCTCGAGGGCGATAACTATTTCTGGATCGCTTATGATGTGGTTGGTAATGCTCCTGCCGGTAATGTCATAGATGCCAAAATGGTTAGTGTTACGGTAGGAGGTACCAATTACACAATTAACGCTACACCTGCAGGAGCTCGTCCTATTTTGGCCTCAACCAACATGGCATTAGCCACGGTTGCCGTCGTGCAAAATTCGAATCCTGTTGCCTTGGGGTCAGCGCTGAATGATGTGATAAGAGTTGAAATTACAACTACTGGCGCCATCAATCCAATCACCCTTTCATCACTTACATTCCGTACTAATGGTACCACTAACGTGGGAGATATTCAAAATGCCAGGGTGTTCTTTACTGGCGATATACCTGTATTCAGTGCCGCTTCACAAGTGGGTGCCACATTGGGTGTACCCCCTGCTATCAACACAGACTTCATTGTCACTGCTGCCACACCCATTAATCTGGTGATGGGTAAAAACTATTTCTGGCTTACTTATGATGTAAAACCAACCGCCGGATGTAATCCTGCGCAGGTTGATGCGCTTTGCAATAACGTAGCCTTGTCAACAGGGAATGTTGTTCCATCTCCATCCACTCCTTTAGGTGCTCGCACAATCAACTGTGGTACGGCTTACTATTCTCAGGGATCATTGGATATGATGAATCCCAGTAGTTGGAATACTGCTAGAAATGGTTCCGGTACAGCACTTGCCAATGTTAGCGCATTGGCTGTTGCATCCAACAGTTTTTATGTCCAAAATGGTCATAGTATGACCACCAGCATTTCAGACACGATTTCTAACCTGTATTTGGAACCGGGTTCCTATGTTACCGCAAGCCAGTTCATTGTTTTGAACACGTTGTACATACAATCTTTTGCTACTTATGAGCAAACATATTCTCAAACCAATGCAACCGTTGGTGCGAATTATATTGGTTCGTTTTATATAAAGAAAGACGGTACTTGGAAACACAACAATGTGGGCTATCTTCCAGGAAATGCAGCCACTCAGTATTTCGAGCCTTTCTCCATTCAATGGTTCCAAGGTGTAGGAGGTGGTACATTTCCTGGTGGTACCAACTGGGGGTCCGTTATTATTGATATTGCATCTGCTCCCAACTTGATTATTAATGCCGCTTCATTGAGTTACATCCATGGTGACTTGGATATTCGTCGATGGGGTGGTGCCACCAATTACCTATACATCAACATGGATAATCCTTTCATTGTTGATGGAAGCTTGTATATGCGCGGAGGGTGGATAAAAGGTGTTTCAGGTTTCAACTGCACTGCCGGAGGCTGTACATGTAATGCTGATGCAAGTGGAGTGGCTGTTACAGTTGCGGGTGACTTCATAATGACTGGCGGACAATGGAATGATTTCAGTTGTGGATCGAATGCCTCTACAGGAATGGCTATGTCGGTTGGTGGTAATGTCAATATCACAGGAGGTACCATCAAAATGGACACCAAATTGACCTCCAAATTGGATCTTGTGCCAACCAC
>JBJTQS010000300.1:0-5750 GCA_046075765.1 Bacteroidota bacterium | reverse complement strand
CATCATGGGAAAAAAGCCAGGAGATCAGATTGAGTGGCGAGCGCAGCAGATTACAGTGATTGCAATTCAATGAGAACTCGGATTAGGCGGATAAAAAAGTCAACCAATTTCAGGCACGGTCAGAGGTCATTGGTCATTGGTCAAAGGTCATTGGTCAAAGGTCATTGGTCATTGGTCATTGGCCATTGGCCATTGGCCATTGGTCAAATGTCAATAGTCATTTGTAAGATTTTACTTGTTACTTGTCACTTGTTACTTGTCACTTGTCACTTGTCACTTGTCACCCGCCTTCGGCGAGGCAAGCTTGCCATTTGCCACTAAAAATGATACTAAATCTTCCATCTCATCTTTAAAATAAAAACTATCGATTAAGCAATAAGCAGTGTCGAATCTTTGTAATCGCCGACAACACATCCACCGTACGCATCTCGCCTTTCATGAACAGTGCGCTCGATAATGGCTGGGCGTGTTGTGATGGTAGTTGAAGCTGACTGTTGTAATCATCCATCGCCTTACGTAATTCTGCCAACAAAGCACTACCCTTTTCATCATCGCGCAAAGTACGCTGCATCGGACTATCATTGATCGGTTCGGTGCCATTCAAAACAGCGATCGGCAAGGTGTTTTGATTCATGTCCAGTTGCAACACCAAACTTTTAAATGCCATGCAAAGGGAATCCACTTTTACCTCTTGAATGTTCAGTGGCTTTTGGACAGACTTAACATTGCTCCATTGCTGTTGCATCTCCAACAACCTTTCATCCTCCAAATACTCTGCTGTGCGCTGCAACTGATAAGTACGAGTGGCATAGGGTGAACGAACCAATGTGAGCATCAATCCTAGTCCGGTAATTAAAATGAACGAAGTAAGTATCGAATTGGTTTTGGTTTCAGTGTTTCGAATACCTGTAAAAAACATGATGGGGATGTAAACCAAAGCCAACATGAAAAATGCAACTGTTCCAATCATATTGGCATAGGGCCAATACATGATCTTGAACAAAGTGCCCATCGCGAAAAGCATTCCACAAACAGCACCTACAACTGTCAACACCAAATCACGCTTAGGACCCTGGTCTCGCGATTTTAAGATCACCACCAAGGGCAGAAACAAGAAGCTGAATATCACAATGCCTAATAGAATTAGCGCAGATGCCCCTGCGGAGTGAGTGAACTTGAGCACTAGTCCTGCAACTAGTGAAATGGTGGCCAACAAGCCGCTGTACAACATGGTCTTTTTCATGGCATAATAGTTTTTAAACTGTTTGAGTAATTGTGTCTCCTTCTCGATATCTGACAAGGATTTTCCATAGAACTTTTGAATGATGTCTTGATAAACCTTTTTGAACTCGCCCTCCTCCCCTACTTGTTGCTCCAATAAACAACACACATGATCTACGATGTCGTCTATCAAAGCATCGGTGGTCACTCCACGCGATTGGATATCGGAGCGGATGAAATCGATATGTGTGTCATCCAATCGAAACATCACTGTGCTGTTTTAATGTCGAGCAGGAAACGCATGGTTTCGAGGAATGCCGAGAACTCATTCACCTTTTCCTCTGTTTTTGCGTTTCCCTTTTTGTTTAAGCGATAATACTTGCGAACCCGCTTGCCAATGTGCTCTGTTTCGGTATCGAGCAGTCCTTCGGCCTCCAGTGCATGCAGGGTCGGATAAAGTGCTCCCTCCGTTAATTGAATCTTGCCATCGGTCAATTCCTTTACGCGTTGCGTGAGCTCGTAACCATACATCTTGCCATGGTCTCGGAGCATTTTCAACACTATCGTTTTGAGTGTGCCTTTGATGAGTTCTGATGAATAAATCATGTTCATTTGTTATACCTAACGCAATTATACATAACTTTCTTATGTATTTTCAGAATAAATTCACAAATAGCTATTTATCAATGCTATATAAATTTCATGTTGGCGTTGAAATCATACTCAGATGATCCCTAATTTTGGCATCCACAATCCAAAACCAACATGAACATCAAAACAATTTTAGCTAGCATCGCATTGCTTGTTGCACTCGGATCCTGTAACACCGGATCTAACGAACAGCACCACCCTGACTTCCTCGCCTCCAACATCGATTCCACGATTAATCCGGCGGAAGATTTCTTCTTATATGCCAACAACGGGTGGTTCAAGAAGAATCCCATTCCTGCAAGCGAAGGCAGTAACGGTTTATGGCAGCTCATACGCGATACCATCAATGCACAAGTGAAAGAGATTTGCGAGAACGCTGCCGCGGATGCCAAAGCAACCAAGGGTAGCAACAAACAGAAAATCGGGGATATGTTTTTCTCCGGGATGGATAGCGTGAATATCAACCAACAAGGAATTGGAGCCATCAAAGCAGAGCTGGATCAAATTGCTGCTATCAAGGATCCAATATCAGTTGCCAAAGCATGTGCCATGGTGCATATCACCAGCGGCTCGCCCATGTTTGGTATGTATGTAGGACAAGATGATAAGATCAGTAGCAAGCATGCGGTTTTTGTGTATCAGGGCGGACTCAGTTTACCCGACCGCAGCTTTTACTTGGATAATGATAGCAGATCCACATCCATCCGAAAGGATTTTGTGTCGCATCTATCCCGCATGTTCATGAATCTTGGTCAGGACTCCACATCGGCATCCAAAACAGCAAACGATGTGATGGCACTGGAAATAGCCATTGCCAAAGCATCGCGCAAGAAAGAAGACACACGCGATCCGCACAAGAATTACAACAAGATGCCCATGGCACAATTGGCGAAATCTACACCCAACTTCGACTGGAGCACATTCATGAGTGAAATCGGCTTGCGTTCGGCAGATACTGTGATTGTAGGACAGCCCGAGTTCCTTACGGCCTTGAACAACCTGGTGAAGCAAACTCCACTGCCAACTTGGTCCAGCTACTTGCAATACCATTTTGTAAAAGGTCTTGCTCCATACCTCGATGATAAAACGTATGCCGAGCATTTCTCCTTTTACAGCACCACCATGCGAGGCATTTCGGAAATGAAACCCCGTTGGAAGCGTGTGGTTGACCAAACGAATTCTTCATTGGGAGAACTCATAGGGCAGGTTTATGTGGATGAGTATTTGCCTAAGGGAACAAAAGAGAAGCTGCAACAGATCGGAAACGATATCAAAGTCGTTTATGCAGAACGCATCAAGCAACTCGATTGGATGAGCGATGCAACCAAGGAAAAAGCTTTGGTTAAGTTGAACGGTATGGTGATGAAGGTAGGCTATCCCGATAAGTGGAAGGACCTTTCATCTATGAACGTAGACCGTAACTCCTACGTACGAAATGTGATTGCCGCCAACAAATGGGAGATGGCTTATAACACCAATAAATTCGGCAAGCCGGTTGATCGCAACGAGTGGTTCATGTATCCACAAACGTATAACGCATACTACAACCCATCTAACAATGAAATCGTAGTTCCCGGATCCAACATCATCGTTCCCGGTTACGAGCGTGTGATGGCAGATGACGCCATCCTCTACTCCATCATTGGCGGCTCTACCTTCGGCCATGAAATCACCCATGGCTTTGATGACCAAGGTGCCAAGTATGATGTAAATGGCAATCTGGAAAACTGGTGGACGCCCGAGGACAGCACCCGCTTTTTCGCCAAAACCAAGATGGTGGTTGAGCAATTCAACCAATACCTGGTGGTTGATAGTCTGCGCATCAATGGAGAAATGACTCTGGGCGAGAACATCGCCGACATTGGCGGTATCATGATGGGCTATGAGGCATTCAAGAAGACGAAGCAATACACCGAAAAACAAAACATAGCTGGATTATCGCCCGACCAACGTTTCTTCTTGGGTTACGCTTTGGCATGGATGATTAACACGCGCCCAGAGTCTTTAGCTGAGCAAGTTCGCAGCGATGTGCACTCACCTGCCAAGTTCCGTGTTATTGGGCCATTAGCCAACATGCGCGACTTTCACAGCACTTTCGGTGTTAAGCCTGGCGATGCGATGCACCGTGCAGATAGTTTGATCGTGAACATCTGGTAGAACTTTATATTGATGCAACAAAAAACGCCTGACGAAATCGCCAGGCGTTTTTTTATTCATTTAGAAAGACTTCAATTCAGAGCATGCTTGAATGTGAATCCTTCTGATTTGTTGCTAAGTTGTATTAGATAGACTCCCTTTTCGAGGTGGTTAACAGGAACTGTGATCCTACCAGCACCTTTCTCGAAAACGATTTTAGTTTGTACGGCCATCTTACCAATGGCATCGAACATTCGCATGTCGTATGTGCCGGAGATTCCGGAGCCTGCTTCGAAAACGATTTCACCTGCTTGATTATAGAAGCTGGTTATTTCACCAGCCATCGACTGGCATTTAGCTACTACGGTTCCTAAAGTCTTGGTAGTGCCGTCATAGTCGGTTTGGGATAAGCGATAATAGTTGATTCCTTCAAAGGCACCGCTATCATCGAATGTATAGTAAGAAATTTGAGGAGTTGTGCCTCCACCTTCTATACGATCAACAAAATCAAATACGGTTCCGTTTTTACTGCGCTCCAAAGTAAAGAAGTCGTTGTTTACTTCGGATGCGGTAGTCCAAGTAACCTCCACCTCTCCCTTATCTGAACACTCTGCGGCAAATGCCAACAAGTTAACCGGAAGTGGATTCAAAGGTTGAATACCTACCGAACCAAAAGTGAATGTTCCAAATGTTGAAACAATGTTTGACTGGATGGTACCAGCGGAAGTTCCTGAAGCTCCTCCTGTGTAAGTACGTTCAGCCGTGCTGGTAGTCCAGTTGCCTGGACAAGCGCCGTAGCAGTTTGAATTTTCCCAAGCGGCATTCCATCGGCCAACTGTTAATGAGTCGAATTTTAAAATTCCACTGAAAGAGGCATCTTCCCAATGCAAACGAACTTTAGTGGTGGCAGCATCAACAGCTGTCTTATTCAGTACCCAGTGCTCTTTTTTGCTAACGTGATCCAATATGGTAATTGGAGCGGCAGCCATTGCGGTGGTATTTGAAAAAGGAGTTGCAATGTACCTGGCCTCAAACTCCGTACTAACACTTGGAGCCAATACGCCGATTCTGGCAAATCGACCAGCGTTGCCTGTTGGGAAGGTAAAGTCGGTTTGGCCTTGGCGGCGGATAAAGCCATCTACATAACTATTAGCCGAACCTCCAGCAGGTGTAATGGTTGCCGTGGAAGGAATTCGAACCCATGGTGCGGTTGCACCAGTATAGGAAGTGCGCAACAAACCGTTGGTGAGCTGCAAATTCGTTGTAACATCGGTGCTGGAAGTGAGCGTTACCACAGTTGCAGCAGAGGTTTTATTGATAATCAAGTTGGCAACTGTAGCTGGATAAGTGGCGCTGGTTGTTGTAGTGGTGAAATTCCCGGTAGCTTGTGCCAGTCCCTCATAGTATTCATAGGTTGCGCCTGAATTATAAGACCGTGTACCCGAAACCTGAACGTTACCAGATGCTCCACTTGCTGTGATACCTGCTGAATTGCCAATTCCCAAGTGTGCACCGGTTTGCAAAGTGAAGTTACCTCCACCTGTAACGGGGAAGTTACTAGCCATAAGCTTTCCTCCTGTTTCAACTGTTAATGCAGTACCGGCTCCAACATCACCGATTTTACTACCAAGCAGGGTAATGGTTTTGCCTGATTTGATATTGGTGTTACCTAAGGTTACCGTTCCACCGGTTTGATTCCATGTTGATGCAGGAGTGGTTGGCACAAGATCCAATTTGGAGGT
>JBJTQS010000299.1:0-7854 GCA_046075765.1 Bacteroidota bacterium | reverse complement strand
AATCTGGGATTGTATATGCTCCCAAAGGTCATTATGTGATAACGGTAATGACAAAAGGTTATGACAATGAAAAGCTTCGTTTGGCTATAGCGGAAATTTCCAAGGTTGTCTACGAAGGTAGATGAGGCCCATGGCTGGACTTAGGGCTTATCCAAAATCCCTTGAATGATTTCCGGACTGAGCGGCTTACTGAAATACTTTTTAACCATGGGGAAAGCCATGGCTTTGTCAACATCGAACGGGTCGCTTGATGAAGTGAGCATGAAAATGGCAGGGCTATTTGATTTCCCTTCCAGAAAGGAAGTGTAATTTTCCAAGAATTCAAATCCTCCCATTACAGGCATACGGACATCCAAAAAGATAACATCAGGCTGTTGGTCGCCAAGGGACTTCAGATATTCTAATGCTTGTGCACCGTTTGTGCTGATGGAGATTTTGGAAGCAACGCCGATTTCTTCCAACAAGTGTTGGGATAAATAGGTGTCAACATCATTGTCGTCTACGATGTGCACCTCCTTGTATTTTGGTTCTGTGGCAGTCATGACACAATATTAGGAATAAACAAATTGAAAGTAGAGCCATCGCCTGGGGAGGAAGCAGCGTCAATAGTACCGCCTAGTTTTTCGACGGTTTCCTTAACGATATACAGGCCCAGCCCCGATCCCGTTGACAGGCTGGTTGCGCGATAAAACATTTCGAATATCCGGCTCAGGTTTTCTTGGGAAATTCCAATTCCATTGTCTTTGGCAACAACATCAATGCCTTTTTGTGCATGTCGAAACTTCAAAAGCAACTTCCTTTCAGGCTTTGACTTGTCTTGGTATTTTATTGCGTTTGAAATTATGTTAGACAAGATAACTTTCATACGCCTTTTGTCTGTATTCAACTGAAGGCCTGGCTCAATATCCAACAATAGCGTGAAATCATCACTTCCAGCCATATAGTTGAGATTTTCGCGGACTTCACTTATCAATGATTCAAGGTCGATGGCTTCTGAGATAACTTCTGAGCGGGCATTTCGGGAATAGTCGAGGATTTCAGCGATGAAATCATCCAATTTGCGGACGGATTCCTTTACCATGCGTATCCGGTCGTGCTGCTTTGCATCAGCCGGTGGCAAATTCATTTCAATGATTCTGATTAAGCCTAAAACTGAAGTTAAAGGGGCTCTTAAATCGTGCGATGTGCTGTAAACGAATCGATCTAATTCAGAGTTCGTTTTTTGCAATACTTCATTATTCCGTGTTAATTCTTTTTCGGCAATAGCGATGGCGGTCACGTCACTACCTGTAGCCAACAGGTACTTTTCATTGTTTATTCCCTCGTATGGACTGATTGTTCTAAGGATATGAATTTCATCTGGAGTTCCTTCCGAATATGTTTCCCTCCATTGTTGTTTCATGCCTGTTGCCATCGCGGCATTCATCATTTCTTCTCTCTTGGAGGTCAATTCGCCACCTTTTCCGGTCTTAGCAACGAAATCCTGCTCAGTTTTACCGATTAGCCATTCACGTATTTCATCCCGTTTAACAGCTTTCTTGTTTAAATAAACAAAGCGCAATTCATGGTCTATTACGCCTACATCGATAGGCATTCGGTCGAGCATGCTTTCATAGAAATTCTTTTGACGCTTAACCATTTCTTCCGCCTCAACAATGGAGGTAACATCAACACCGTATCCAATTACGTATTGGAGCTCGCCGTTTTTAATTAAAGGATAAAACCTTCGGAAGGTGTGTGTGGTCTTGCCATCCGGCATTAATATGGAATCGATGTACTCCACGGTCCCTTTTGTCTCCACCACTTTGTTGAATACCTCTCTACGCTTTACCGCTAATTGCGGATCCCTGCCCCTCATTTCGCAATATTCAAAATCATCCTTGCCAATGATCCACTGTCTGATTTCAGGATTTTTGATTCCCATCGGGTTCACAAAAAGATACCGATGGTTCATGTCGAACACGGCAACATCAGAAGGCAGGTTATTCAGGATTTCCTCGTTGAAGGTTTTCTCGCGTAAAAGCGCTTCTTCTAAAAGTTTTTTTTCTGTGATGTCGTTGAAGCTCCAAAGGTGTCCTTTGAAAATCTCACTTTCAAACACAGGAACATAATTCCTTTCCAATATATGGCCATCTATCAAGCGTATGATGTTTCCTGTAACCGTTTTTTTGTTTTCCCTGATGGCGATGGTTTCAGCTATCAGTTGTTCAACTTCAGCGATTTTGGTGATAATTTTTGTTGTAATGGAGGTTCGCTCGGATTCCATTACTTCGTTTGGACTTATCCCATCAAGGAACAGATCGCAAAAAGGCTGGTTTACAAGCTGAATATTTCCAGTTGCATCCTCAAAAAGGATTCCTGTCTGATAGGATGTTATAAATGAGTTGACAGCCTCCTCATTTCTGGAAGCTTGTACCACTTGACTGTATAACTGATCGGTCAATATACCGATGTCGTCTTGCAGTAACATGCCTTTCTCTCCCAAAAGGCTCATGGCGTCTTTGATTTTGCGAACCGACTGCGTTTTCAATTGCAGCTCGTCTTTGAGTCTCTGCGTGATTTCGACATATTCCGACTCGCTTATACTAAAGGCGCGCTCAGCTAACGATTTATCTTTTTCGTAGGCTAAATATGAATCATTTATCGCCGTGAGGAAATCGGCCAACTCGGGATGGTTATGAAAATGTTCCGGGAGGTACTTCCTGATTTGGCGAGCCAATAGCTTGTTATAGCTCATGGAATGATGTAATAGTCATAGTTTGATTATGAAAGTTACAAGCCACCTCGTTTTTTAGTGGTGATATCTCACCGTAGGAGTAAAACCCGCTTAATAGCGTTCCATCTCCATATAATTCCCGAACTGCTTCAACCTCCTCCTCTGTACGAGGTCCAAGTATGAGCTTTCTTCCAACACAACTGATCAGAATGGCCAAATCGGGCTTAATGCTGTTTTTCCCAATTGTTTGTTGGGCTGCATCACCTGCTGCAGATGTAAGTTTATCGAAGTTTGCTTTCATAAACCTAACCTTGGAGCCAACGGGAACATCCCCGGCAAAAGTCATTGATCCTTCATTTTCGGAAATGGAAAGAATGGTTCGCACTACAGGTTGTGAAAGCTCATCGTTGATCATCGACAATGGAAATAGCAGAGCAGAAGATGGCAAGTTCCGTGCTTCATCGCCCAGGTAGGTTTTGTATAATTCCAGCGCACTCTTCCCATCGATTTCAAACAATACATTCCCTTCAGATTTTGTCACTTCCCGCTCAGGTCCGAAAGTTTCCCAGCCTCCCATTGATCCGTGTGAGACATGAAGATGGTCACCATAAAATCCAATGGCGACAATCTGACCTTCTTTGGGATGGCTATTCAATCCAACAAGCGTTGATTTGAAATCAACTCCATCCCCCGCAAGGCCACCCGTAACCAACACTTTTCCGTCCACACCTTGGTTTAAACCTTTGATTAGCTCACTTCCATTAACACGATTCCCGTCTGATATTACCATTACGTTGACTAGATTTTCCCTCGGGAGGGTTTTAATCAGATTCAATGCGGCTTGATGGCTGTTTGTATAATCTGATATATTGGTTTCCGCCAATTTAAAAGTTGATTTTTCAAATGCAATTGCTGTTGCAACAATGGTATTGTCAACTACCGAATCGTTGAATATCTCACCACTAGTGGTGCAAAAAACAATGTCCGCGTTCGGGAATTTGGTGGAAATCCGCTCGGTTTCGCTTTCATCAGAAAGCATGGATTTTGAACCGAAACAGATGACTAATTGGGCTTCGGCATCGTTCAATGGTTTCGGGCCAGCAATATGCTGAATGGAGCCTTTTCGGAAGTTGTGTAGGGATGATTTCATGGCATGGATTTTTCTTTAGCCCCATTATACGAAGCAACTCAGGGTAAGTTACATACAAATGTAGAAAACGAACGACCAATTCGGTCAGCCAGGATCAATTGGTGTTAGAATCTGTATCATCCGACAGACTTTTGGATGATTGAGCCCTCTCTTTCTTGAAAATGAGCGATTGAAAGACTAAAATGAGACCGACTCCTGTACTGATGGATGCATCAGCAATATTGAACACCGGTCGGAAAAAGATGAAATAATCCCCACCCCAAAATGGGACCCAGTCGGGCAAAAAGCCTTTGAAAATCGGGAAGTAAAACATATCCACCACTTTGCCATGCAGCAAAGATGAGTAGCCGCCTTCTGCCGGTAGAAATTCCGCCAACCGAAAATCACTTGCAGAGAATATGATTCCATAGAATGCGCTATCGATTATGTTGCCTATGGCTCCGGCAAGAATCAGCGACATAGAAGTAATCAGTAAGGGATGTGCCTTTTCAAAAACCAGTCGATTCAAATACCAACCTATTCCAAAAACAGCAACGATTCTGAAGAGGCTCAGGAAAAGTTTGCCATACTCGCCAGCAAACTCCAAGCCGAATGCCATTCCGTTATTTTCCGTAAAATGGATGATGAACCAATCTCCTGCAATGTGGTACTCCTGCCCCAAATACATATTGGTCTTGATCCAAAACTTCAGCGCCTGGTCAATTAGAAGAACTAAAAGTATGATGATAAGCGGTCGTCGCATATCGTTTAGCTGGTTAATTCAAAAAAGGCATCAAGATGCTTGGGATGAAAATCAGCTTTTGTATTGATTCAGCTTGGCCTCTATACTTTGGGTTGTATGAGGTACGGCCCGAAGGCGTTCCTTTGGAATAAGTTTTCCTGTAACCCTGCAAAGTCCGTATGTTTTGTTTTCAATACGGATCAATGCGTTTTCCAACTGCTCAATGAATTTTCGTTGACGAGCAGCCAACTGACCAGCTTCCTCTTTCGCCAAAGTGTCTGATCCATCTTCCAGAACTTTGAAGGTGCTGGCGGTGTCATCAGTTCCATGTTCATTGGAGCTGTTCAATTGTGATTGAAGATTTGACAGTTCACGACGAGCGTCTTCAAGTTTTTGAAGAATCAAGTCTTTGAACTCCTGAAGTTCGCTGTCGGTGTAACGGTTTTTTTCAGCTGCCATGACTATACTTTTTTAATGGTTGCTCTAACGCGGATCTGTTCTTCCAGCTCCAATTCATCTGACTCATTATTGGGGATCTCGGATACAATGGATAACGTAGAAGTAAGGGTCTCATTGCAAATATAGTCCATATTGCCCTCAATTGCGGGTCTAATATCGGGATGTTCGGTGATTATCAGTGAAATACGATCGGTAACATCTAGGCCTTTTTCCTTTCGAAGGTTCTGAACGCGGTTCACCAATTCCCTGGCCAAGCCCTCTTTGCGGAGTTCAGGAGAGATGTCAATATCCAAAGCCACGGTGATTTTGCCCAAGGTGTTGACCTCCCATCCTGGAATATCTTGAGATGAAATTTCAGCATCCTCCATATCAATTTGGAATGGACCGTTTTCCAGTTCCAATTTGAAGCTTCCGTCACGCTCAAAAGCGCGTATGTCATCCTGCGACATTTGAGTAACCTTTTCGGCAACGGATTTCATCAACGCTCCGGCTTTTTTCCCCAATATCTTGAAGTTGGGTTTTACTTTTTTTACCAAGATGTTTTCATCACCTGATATGAAAGAGATTTCCTTAACATTGACTTCTGCGAGGATCAGATTCTTTACGGCTTCAATTTTTTCTTGAAGGCCTGGCTCATCCACAGGGATGAGGATTTTGGCAAGAGGTTGACGCACTCGAATATTTACTTTTTTGCGAAGTGCCAATGTCATGGAAGAAATTTGTTGAGCCAATTCCATTCTTTCCTCAAGCGGTTTGTCGATTTTCTCCGAAGAGCTTTCGGGAAAATGGGTCAGGTGCACGGAAGTTGCTTTACGAAGGCTGGTAGTGCCATTCAGGTCGCGGAAAAGACGATCTGCGAAGAACGGTGCGATTGGGGACATCAAAATAGCTAGATTCTCCAGGCAAGTATATAGCGTTTGATAAGCAGAGACCTTGTCGGATGTGTAATCGCCTTTCCAAAATCTTCGGCGACATAATCGCACATACCAATTGCTCAAGTGCTCATCGGTGAAATGCTGTATGGCTCGGGCGGCTTTGGTAGGTTCATATTCCGCGTAGCAGGAATCCACTTCCTTGATCAGCGAATTCAGTTCTGAAATGATCCATCGATCGATTTCAGGTCTCTCCGAAAGAGGTATTTCCGCTTCGGAATATTTGAATCCATCAATATTCGCATAAAGAGCGAAAAAAGAATATGTGTTGTGAAGTGTGCCGAAGAATTTCCTTTGAACATCTATGATGCCCTCTTCATTGAAGCGGAGGTTATCCCATGGCTGTGCGTTGGAAATCATATACCATCTGGTACTGTCGGCCCCATATTTGGCAATGGTCTCAAACGGGTCAACAGCATTGCCCAAGCGTTTCGACATCTTATTGCCATTCTTATCGAGCACCAATCCGTTAGACACCACATTTTTAAAGGCAACACTGTCGAATAGCATCACCGCAATGGCATGGAGCGTGAAGAACCATCCACGAGTTTGGTCAACACCCTCTGCAATAAAATCAGCAGGGAATGATTTTTCAAATTCTTCTTGGTTTTCGAAAGGATAGTGCCACTGGGCATATGGCATTGCTCCAGAGTCGAACCACACATCGATAAGATCTGGTTCCCTGTATAAATTTTTACCTGAATCTGAAATCAAAACGATTTCATCCACAAAAGGGCGGTGCAAATCGAAACTTGGGTCATCAGGATTGAACTGGTTCAATACGCCTGCAGCCTCTGCTTTGGATAGTTCAGACTTAAGTTCGGAAACGGAACCGATGCAAACTTGTTCTGTACGGTCTTCACTCGTCCAAACGGGTAATGGTATTCCCCAAAAGCGAGTGCGGCTCAGGTTCCAATCTACCAAGTTCTCCAGCCAATTTCCAAATCTTCCCGTTCCGGTCGACTCAGGCTTCCAATTGATGGTCTTGTTTAATTCGATGAGCCGCTCTTTGCATGCCGTAGTTTTGATGAACCATGAGTCCAAGGGGTAATACAAAACGGGCTTGTCAGTACGCCAGCAATGTGGGTAGGAGTGTTCGTATTTCTCAACCTTGAAGGCTTTGTTTTCCGTTTTAAGTTTGATGGCAATCCGTTCGTCAACGTTCAGATATTTGTCGCGACCTTGCTTTAACCGTTCCGCCTCCTTTTCACTTTCACTCAGATAGCCTTCCTTCACATATTCTCCAGCGAAGTCTGTTATTTCCTTAACAAATTTTCCTTGCCTATCTACGATAGGGGAGTGTTGTCCTGCTTCATCATGTACCAAAATGGAACTTATGCCATGCTCTTTACACACACGGAAATCGTCGGAACCGAAAACGGAAGCAGTGTGAACAATACCAGTGCCGTCAGCCGTGGTTACAAAATCGCCAGGTATTACGGTAAATGCTTTGCCTTCGGGCTGAACATAAGGCAAAAGTTGTTCGTAGTTGATGCCTAGAAGCTGTGATCCCTTGTATTCCGCAAGAACTGACCAAGGGAGTATCTTGTCACCCGGTTTGAATTCATTCTCGAATAGATCTTTGCCTTTTTCTTGGAAAAATTTAGATACGAGTTCGGAAGCGAGTACAACATTAACAAGAAGGCCTGTGTATGGATTGAACGTTTTTACAAGAGAGTATGTTATTTGTTCACCAACTGCCAAGGCGCAGTTTCCAGGCAAGGTCCAAGGAGTAGTAGTCCATGCCAGGAAGAAAACTTCACCGTTACATTTATCGAATAAGAATTTTGAAATCGGTTCTTGTTTTACTTTGAATTGGGCAACAACGGAAGTATCCTTCACCATCCTATAAGCACCAGGTTGGTTCAATTCATGG
>JBJTQS010000298.1:0-3472 GCA_046075765.1 Bacteroidota bacterium | reverse complement strand
AGCGCCGCTGGGGTAACAAGAGTTATGACCATGGACTTGCATGCACCGCAGATACAAGGTTTTTTTGACGTTCCAGTGGATCACTTAGACGCATCATCTGTTTTCGTTCCTTACATCAAAGGTTTGAATTTGGAAAACTTGATTATTGCGGCTCCCGATATGGGTGGTGTACATCGCGCCCGGGAATACGCCAAATATTTCAGCGCAGATATGGTGATTTGCGATAAGCACCGCAAGCGCGCTAACGAAGTAGAGGGAATGACAATAATCGGAGATGTGGAAGGGAAGAATGTTGTTCTTGTGGATGACATTGTAGACACTGCTGGAACTCTCTCAAAAGCAGCTCAAATGATTATGGAGCGTGGTGCTAAAAGTGTTCGAGCATTTTGTACACATCCCGTATTGTCTGGCAGAGCCTACGAACGAGTTGAAGAATCCGCTCTCACTGAGTTAATCGTTTGTGATACCATTCCACTCCGCCAGCAGTCTGCCAAGATCACTGCCCTACCAACAGCTGAGCTTTTCGCAAAAGCCATTAACAGAGTTTATTCTTACAAATCCATCAGCACTCTATTCATCAAAGCATAACCCCATCCATTAATAAATAATCTTTTAGTCATGAAATCATTTGAATTAAACGCCACTAAACGCACATCTTTAACCAAGCAAGAAACCAAAAAGCTACGTGATGCCGGAATGGTTCCTTGTGTCCTTTATGGTGGCACCGAGAATGTTCACTTCCACGCACCCGTTTTGGATTTCAGAGGTTTGGTATACACTCCTGAAGTTTTTATGGTAAATATCAATGTTGATGGCAAAACCCACCAAGCCGTTATGCAGGAAATACAATTCCACCCTGTAAACGACAGCTTGATGCACATTGACTTTTTGGAAATCAATCCAGGAAAGCCTGTGATCATGCATGTTCCAGTAAAAATAAACGGAACATCTGAGGGTCAGCGTCAAGGTGGAAAATTGATCACCAAGGTTCGTAAACTTAAGGTAAAGGCTTTGGCTAATCACCTTCCAGATGCCGTTGATGTTGATATCACCTCGCTTCAAATAGGTCAATCCGTACGTGTTAGTGACCTCAAGATTGAAGGCGTAGAGTTCTTAGACTCCCCAAACAATATTCTGGTTGGAGTAAGAACTACTAGGAATGTGGTTGAGAGCCCTGCAGAGGCCAAAGGCAAATAATCCTGATACCTTCCACCATTCGTGAAATTTCTTGTGGTTGGATTAGGTAACCCTGGCGCCGAATACGATGGCACTCGCCATAATATCGGTTTCGCTGTGGTTGATTTATTAGCTGAATCTGCGGGCGTTTCCTTTAGCTCGGAAAGATTAGGTTCAATAGCCAGAATTAAAATCCGCGGCAAGCAAGTCACACTCCTAAAGCCCAACACTTATATGAACCTAAGTGGAAAGGCTGTAAATTATTGGTTGCAACATGAACAGATTCCTGTTGCAAACATGATAGTGGTAACTGATGACTTGGCCCTTCCGGTAGGATCGATTAGAATCCGGTTAAAAGGAAGCGATGGAGGACATAACGGATTAAAAAGCATCAATGAAACTTTGAATTCGACAGACTACCCGCGCTTAAGGTTTGGAATCGGCAGTCAATTCTCGAAAGGAAAGCAAGCCGATTATGTTTTAAGTGTTTGGACAGATGAAGAAAACAACTTGGTAAAAGAAAAAACAAAACGGTCCGCAGAAGCCATAACGCACTATATTTCAGCAGGTCCAGTCTTTGCAATGAACCAATTTAACGACTAACCGGTAAAAAGATTGCAAGATTTGGTATCAAAATTGTGGACTTTGAAATAAATTTAACCTATATTGATATTATCAAACCTTAAAAAGATGAATAGAAAAGTACTTGCTTTGATTCTTACCTGCGCTAGTCTGCTGCCGTTGGGTAGGTCTTTTGCTCAAAACGTAATTCTTAGCTGTGGATTCGACAATTATGCCGGAACTTTGGCGACCGTTCCTACAGGATTCACCATTACTTGGAACTCCACTTCCAATACAACGCCTGGTCCGTCAGCATCCTTCTATACATCGGCAGGCAACTTCGGTTTAACGGCTCCTTCGTATAAGTTCGGTGTAGATAGCGCCACTATGGTGACTCCTTATGTATCCAATGCCGATTCTATTACTTTCTGGGCAAAAGGAAACAGCATCTCCGGGCCTAGCACCCTGTATGTTTCATACAGTGCTGACAGCATCAATTGGACTCCGATTACCTCTTTGAATAACCTGCCAACAACATCCACAACCCTCAGCATTCCACTTCAACAGGTTTCAGGTTACATTAAATTCTTCTATGATAAAGACGTTGGCAACTTGGGTATGGATGACCTGAAAATCTACAGCTCGACTGTTGGTTTGAACGAAAGCCTTTCCAAGGATGAGATTTCTGTTTACCCAAGCCCCACAACTGGACCACTCAACATCCGATTGACTGAAAAATCCGGTGTTACACCAATGTTAGAGGTTTACGATATCGTTGGGAACAAGGTCTTCTCCGGAGTTGCAGAACGTCGTGGAAAAGGTCTTTATACAATTGACTTGAGTGGTCGCAACAAAGGATATTACTTCTTGAAGATTCGCAATGGTAACCAGATTACCACCAGAAGAATTTCCCTTATCAACTGATTTTTTTGATCAACACCCATATTAAGCGAAACGCCCGATGGATAATCGGGCGTTTTGCTTTTTAGTCATCAATCAATCCTTGGGGCGCGAAGCAAATCACGCATAATGGCAGATACCTTTGCTGCGTCGACACGTTCTTGCTGCATATTGTCGCGGTGGCGAATTGTTACGGTTCCATCTTCCAAAGTTTGATGATCAACCGTGATGCATAAAGGCGTTCCAATGGCGTCTTGGCGTCGATAACGCTTGCCAATGGAATCCTTTTCGTCGTATTGACATAGATATTCGGCTTTGATGTCAGCCATGATTTCGCGTGCCTTCTCTGGCAAGCCATCCTTTTTTACCAATGGCAATACAGCAGCCTTAACTGGAGCTAAAAATGAAGGTATTCGTAAGACAACACGCTCGGATCCGTCTTCCAGTTTCTCTTCACAATAAGAATGGGACAAAACAGCAAGAAACATGCGATCCAACCCTACTGATGTTTCTACGACATAAGGCACATAGCTCTCATTCAACTCAGGATCGAAATACTGCAACTTTTTTCCGGAATAGGCCTCGTGCGACTTTAAATCAAAGTCGGTTCTGGAGTGAATACCCTCCAACTCTTTAAAGCCAAAGGGGAACATGAATTCAATATCACATGCAGCATTAGCGTAGTGTGCCAATTTGATATGATCATGGAATCTATAACTATCGGAGCTGAAACCCATAGAGCGATGCCATTTCATCCTGGTGGTTTTCCAAAACTCATACCACTGCATCTCGGTGCCTGGCTTTACGAAGTATTGCATCTCCATCTGTTCAAACT
>JBJTQS010000297.1:0-15188 GCA_046075765.1 Bacteroidota bacterium | reverse complement strand
CTGCCCAATCCACCCGACCATTGGTAGGATGCGTATCCAGCACCTGCATCGAAGGTGGTGGAGCCACCTGCGCAGAATGCGTTGTTTCCAGTGATGTTTGGAACTGGGTTTGCGTTAACTGTAAGTAGTTGTGAATCGGTTCCTGTACAGCCATTGGCATCGGTAACAGTAACTGTGTAGTTTCCTGCTACACTAACTGAAATGTTTTGCGTAGCACCCAATCCACCAGACCATTGGTAGGATGTGTAGCTGCCCGCATTGAAGGTAGTGTTGTTACCAGCGCAAATGGTACTTGTGCCTGTGATGTTGGGTACAGGATTGGCATAGATGGTTACTGCTTGCGAAGTTGTGCCCGTACAACCGTTGGCATTGGTGATGGTCACTGTGTATGTGCCAGCCGTACCTGGATTGATGGTGCCAGTTGACAAGCCACCCGTCCATTGGTAGTTGGTCATGCCTGCGTTAGCAGTCAAGGTAGCCGTGGCACCTTGACAAGCGTCGAAGTCTCCTGAGATGACTGCAACAGGATTGGGGTTGATGGTAAGTGTTCGAGATGTATTTCCCGTACATCCGTTTGCATCAGTAACGGTGACCGTATAGGTTCCAGCAACAGTTGGCGACACGGTTTGTGTACCGCCTAAGCCACCCGACCATTGGTAGGATGCATAACCGGCACCAGCATCAAAGATGGTGGAACCGCCTGCGCAGAATACGTTGTTACCAGTGATGTTCGGGACTGGGTTCGGGTTGATGGTAAGAGTTCGGGTTGCGGTACCAGTACAACCGTTCGCATCTGTAACGGTAACGGTGTAGGTTCCAGAAACCGTTGGAGAAACGTTCTGGGTGCTACCCAAGCCGCCCGACCATTGGTAATTGGAATAACCGGCACCTGCATTGAACACCGTACTGGCGCCAGAGCAAATTACATTGGTTCCGGTGATGGCTGGTACGGGGTTGGGGTTGACGGTGAGTGTTCGTGTGGCGGTGCCTGTACAACCGTTGGCATCTGTAACCGTAACGGTATATGTTCCTGCAACAGATGGCGAAACGTTTTGTGTACTCCCCAATCCGCCCGACCACTGGTAGGAGGCATAGCCTGCTCCGGCGTTGAAGGATGTGGTGGCACCTGCGCAAATCACATTCGTTCCCGTTATGCTGGGGACAGGTGGTGCGGCCACGGTTACGTTAGTGGAGGCGGTGCCTGAGCAACCACCTGCAACAGTCACCGTAACAGTGTAGTTACCCGTATTGGTAACGGTGATGTTTTGCGATGTTTGACCGGTATTCCACAGGTAGGTGTTTCCTACAGTTTGGCATGTCAATACCACATTGCTTCCCTGACAGATTACAGGGCTTAGCGGTTGGATCACTACATTGGGGTTTGCGTTGTTGACGATGATGGTGTCATGCGAAGACCACGAAGTACACCCACTGCTGTCGGCAAGTGATACGCGATAAACAATCGTAGCCTGACACTGTGTTTGCGGAAACGGATCTGTGTAGGTAAGGCTGAATGTGCTATCGATGAGTGTCCAAGTGCCAGCAGGGAATTCTCGATGTATTAGGTATTTGTTACCTGCATGTGAACTCAGCGGTGGCGTTGAGAGCGCATTCCAACTAAGATCTGCATTGCCGCCGTTAAGCACAGCATCGAGCTTGATGGTTCGTAAAATGTTTGAAGAGTCGGATACGCTATCGCCACTGCAACCAGACCGCGTGCGCAGGTAGTAATAGATGGATTGCTGCTGTGCATTGGTGCCGAACAGCGCACTGAGCGATGCTGCCGAGTGGGTATAACTGTAGGATGCTGCATTGAGGAATCCTGTTTTGATACTGTCGACGAATTGGTATGGACCAGCTTGGTTCAATGAAGCGTACACGTCGTATGCGTACCAGGTGTTTTGTGTGTCGCGCGGTGTTGACTTATTCCACGAAAGTGCCACACTGCCATCGGTGTTCACAGATGCGCATCGTAATATGGGCGGATCCAGCTTTGGAGGTCGGACAATGACGATGGTAATGGTTTTGATGGATGATGCGTTCGCGGGACAATAGTTGTCGCGGGCTTTGATTACGAAGTTGTAAGAGTTGATGATTCGCCGGCAGTTGGTATCCAATCCTTCCACATGCCTACAGGTGGTTACCCATTGGAAGTTTGTTACAGCGGCGAATTGCCCCTGCGCCACTTGGTATGGGTTAAGTGCCGTGGGTGTTGCTGGAGCTAATGTTGCACAAGGCGTTATGATACAACCCGCGCTGGTATTGGAGAAGTTGGTTCCGAACTGTGCGCCGGAGGCTTCGATGGTTACTGTTTGTGGTGTTCCGTTGTTGAAGGTTTGGAAATCCGTTGCCGAGAATTGGAATCGTACGGTATCACCTGCATAAACAGTATCAATGTAACTGGTAAGCAACCCCGTTGCTGGATCGAAAAATGGTGCAGTTACTGTGGGAGGTGCGTTTGTTTGGCCACCGGTGGTAGGACAATTGTTATTCAATACTACGTTGATTTCGCGGAAGATTTCGGCAACCTTGATGTTGCATTTGTAGGCCGTTACTTTGACAACGGTTGCAAAGTACCCGCCCGTAAACGATGTGTAGGATATTTCACCGGTAGTTGGATTTACAGTAGCAGCAACGTTATTCGGGTTTTGAGTTGCAGAAGGTAACTGGCTGTTCTGGTTGTATCCTGGCGCCCAAGTAACAGGCGTGCCGGTATCGGTAAGCGGTGCGCCCCACTCGTAACGCAAGGAATCGAGCTCGGGATCGATCGCATTAGGATTGTACGTGAATGGGTAGCCAGTACAAATAATGGTAGATGGGCGCTCAGCGAAGTAAGGGGATGAATCGAAACAAGGGTTGGTGTTTTGTGCCACACCAGTGGGGTTGTAGGGATACATGATGGCACGAATTCGGAAACCGATGGAGCCAGGATTCGTGATGTTGTTGATGGATCCGCTTCGGCAGCATTCACCCCAGTAAAACTGCCAACCTGTAGCGGGAGGGGTACCATTCAACGTGATTGGAGCGGATTCGTAAACATCCTCTTCAACCAATCCGATGTTGGGAGTGCCGGTTGCGCAGCTTGGACAGCTTGCGGCAGTTGCAGTCAAACCCGTAGGGGAGATGTCGTTGATCTGCACGCGAGGCATTGGAATGTTTGGAACACCAGGCACGTTGGTCGTGAGGTTCACGCTATTTGGAGCGGGAATTCCGCTGCAATCGCGGTAGAACTTCAAACGGAACTTAAATTGCCCGGATGGTAAACAGGTCCATGTGAGTTCGCCACCCATTCCATGGCTGGCCTTGGTTTCGACGGAGTAAAAAAGGCTCCATCCAAAGACAAACAACAGAAGTATGATTCTTTTCAATTTGATAGGGTTTTAAGGTTCAGGTTAATCGGAATTCAGGGGATAACAAATTTAAGAAATGAAACATAATAATAAAGTATGGATGAGTCATACCTCCACCAAAAGTGTTTCAGCCCATAGACGACTATGCTCCAAGATTGGATGCATCCAAGTTCCGATCTAGGCAACATAGAAAAGAATCTACAAACTTTTTGGCCTGTATATCAGGCTTTTGAAAATATGAAAGGCGAATGTTTTAACCTGCAATTACCTGAGTCATGTCTGCTGGCTGCAAATATTTACTGGCAGTTTCCATCAGCGAAACGCTCGAAAAATTATTCAAATAATTCAAGTAATTATTCAAATAATCATAGTCCAACCCGTGCAACTTGAGGTTTTTGAATCGGTCAGCGAGGGCAAACGGTCCGTCAAGATTTCTTTGGAATTCGCCTAACAGGTAGTTCCTTACCAAATTGATTTCAGCATCGGGTGCGGGTTCTTTGGTCAGTTTTTCCAGCTCTTTGAATATTTCTTCCATAGCTGGCTGGCACACATCCTTGCCCACTTCTGTGGCGATGAAAAAATAACCGCATTGGATATTCGGCACAATGGCTGATCCGATTCCGTAGGTATATCCTTTGTCTTCGCGGATGTTCGACATCAATCTTGACCCGAAATATCCGCCCAACACAGCACTGGCCATTTGGAAAGGAATGTAATCGGGATGTTGCTTGGTCATTACCCTTCTTCCAACCCGTATTGCACTTTGCATGGCGTCATCCTTTGAAATGTGGTTCGATACTGATGCTGTTTCAGAAACATTCGGAGCAACGGTGGCAGGGGTTCCTTTTGTTCGCTTCGAATGGCCAAATGCGTTTTTGATCATTTGTATTTCCGCATCGCCCACTTTACCCGACAACACAACCATGCATGGGTCCTTGAGAGTATTTTGACTGTGGAAGTTTCTGAGTCCTGCAGCAGTGATGGATTCATAATCCTGTTCCAAGGCCGAGAA
The DNA here is from genome assembly GCA_046075765.1 of Bacteroidota bacterium. GTDB lineage: Bacteria > Bacteroidota > Bacteroidia > AKYH767-A > OLB10 > JALRAP01. The sequence continues at coordinate 10,826 of JBJTQS010000297.1, read as the reverse complement.
TCCATACGGATGTGATGCTCCAAAGATTGCTTCATTGAAAGCGGTTCTCGCAAGCCACGATACTTTTTCGCGGTTTACCTTCAACGACTCCATATTTCGTTTTTTCCAAAGCTCCACTTCTTGCTCCGGAAAAGCAGCATCTTCAATCACATGGCGCAATACATCCAATGTCTTCGAAAAGGAAGAGCGCATGGCATAGATGGTGTAAGTCCTGAAATCAGGACCTGCATCCGATTGGTAGAATGATCCCAATCGGTCGAAGGCTTCTGCAATGGATTTGGAATCCATTTTGGATGTTCCAGGATCGGTAAGGTGGTGTGCTGCCATCGATAAACTGCTCGAGCCAGCATCAAAGGCGCCTTTTGGCAAAATGATTTCCAATCGCAGCACATCTTGCTCGCCAGCATTCACCACATACAAATCGCCTCCGTTATCCATCTTGTGGCCGGTGGCTTCAATCCATTCTATTTTTTCAGCAATCGCAGGTGCGGGCTGTGTTTTCCTATCGAGCATTTGTTCAGTTTTGTGGGAGGTAAATCAATGTGGAGGAATTTTCGTTGCGGAATACCGATTTGGCTACATCGCGAATCATTTCGGGAGTTGTTGAACGGTATCTGCTGACTTGATTATTGGCCTCATTGGCATCGCCATTCATTTCGTAATAACAGAGGTTCAACGCGCGGTTTGCAATGCTGGTCTCACCGAAAAGGTTGGTTGATTCTGCTTTGTTATGTATCCGCTCCAATTCATCATCGCTTATCAACTCATTGCAAACACGAGACATCTCAACATCCAATGCATGTTCGGCATCTTCGAACTTCACTCCGTCGCGTAGGTTGCCTTGCGCAACAATCAGGCTTGGATCCAAATCGCCCAACGTGTAAGCGTTTATATCGGTGAATAGTTGCTGCTCCTTCACCAAGCTGTTGTAAAGCCGCGCAGATTTTCCGGCCGACAAAACATCAGTCAGTAGGTCGGTGGCGTGAAATTCGCGATCCGTGCGCGCACAACAATGCCATGCTTTGTATAGGGCAGGGTAGGGCACATTGCCTGTGGTTTCGCTGCGGCGCGATGCCGTTTGCGCTGGTTCAGATAACCAATCGTGCACCGGTATTTTTCCTGCGGGGATGGGGGCGAACCATTTTTCCGAGAGCTCTTTTGCACGCTCCAAAGTGATGTTTCCCGACAACGCCATGATGGCATTGGAAGGATGATAGAAGCGTCCGAAAAAGTTTTTGACATCATCCAACACCGCATCTTCAATGTGTGCCACTTCCATCCCGATGGTGGCCCAACGGTACGGGTGCACTTGATATGCCAGTGGTCGGAGTTTTAACCAAGCATCGCCGTAAGGCTGATTCAAATATCGTTGCTTGAACTCCTCCACCACAACATTGCGTTGCACTTCGAGACTTTTCTCCGAGAAGGCCAAGGATAGCATGCGGTCTGATTCCAACCAGAAAGCCGTTTCCACTTGGTGTGCCGGTATGGTGAGGTAGTAGTTGGTAAAATCATTATTGGTGAAAGCGTTGTTTTCTCCTCCCGCAGCTTGAAGTGGTTGGTCGTAACTGGGTATGTTCACCGAGCCGCCGAACATCAGGTGCTCGAACAAGTGTGCGAATCCGGTCCTCGATGGATCCTCGTTGCGTGCACCCACTTTGTAAAGGATATTCATCGCCACCATTTGGGTGGATTTGTCGGTGTTCACCATCACGGTAAGACCGTTGTCGAGTGAAAATTTCTCAAAATGTATCATGATTCACAAAGTTGTTTTTTAGCTTGCTGGTATTCGTTCCAGATTTCATTCAAAATTTCTGCTGCTGGCATGATTTTCCTGATGCCGGTTACACCTTGTCCTATTTCCAATTCCCCCTCTTCGAGGTCGCCTTCAAACATGCCCTTTTTCGCTCGGGCGCGACCCAAAATGGCAGATAGCTCTTCCACGCCCGCACCTCTCGCTTCTGCTTGAGCAACTTCTTCATAGAATTTGTTTTTGATGAGTCGAACTGGAGTGAGTTTTTTCAATGCCAATGCGGTGCCCCCTTCTCCGGTTTCCATGATCTTGTTTTTGAAATTATCGTGCGCCGATGATTCGTTGGATAGGATGAATCTGGAGCCGATTTGAACACCATCCGCGCCAAGCGCCATTGCAGCAAGCATAGAGCGACCTGTTCCGATTCCGCCTGCAGCAATAACCGGAATATCCACAGCCTGCTTGATTATCGGTATCAGACACATGGTGGTTGTTTCTTCTCGACCGTTGTGGCCTCCCGCTTCAAAGCCTTCAGCTACTATGGCATCCACACCAGCTTGTTGTGCTTTCTGAGCGAAGCGTGTGTTGGCAATAACATGTACCACTTGGATGCCTGCATCTTTAAGTTTGGGTGTCCAAGTTGCAGGGTTACCAGCAGAGGTGAATACGATGGGCACTTTTTCGGCGATGATGGTTTCCATGTGTTCCTCCAAGGATGGATAAAGCATGGGCACATTCACTGCGAATGGTCGCTGGGTGGCTGCTTTGCACTTTCGGATGTGCTCTTTCAAAACATCAGGATACATGGATCCAGAACCGATGATGCCTAATCCACCAGCATTGCTGACGGCCGATGCCAGTTGCCATCCGCTGCACCAGATCATGCCTGCCTGGATAATGGGATATTCGATGCCGAAGAGTTCGGTAACCCGGTTTTTCATGGTTGCAAAGTTTTTTCGGAAGTATTGGAAATCATTTGCAAAGATGGAAATTCGTCGACAATTTACAGGGGTCTAAATGAGCAGGCAAAGAATTACCTTTGTAGTCTGAGCTCATGAAAACCGTAATACCCGTTGCCGGGATAGGCACCAAGCTTCGTCCTCATACCCACACCCAACCCAAGGCGTTGGTGCCTGTGGCGGGCAAACCCATTTTAGCGCACATCGTGGATTCGCTCATTGAAGCCGGTCAACGAGATTTTGTTTTCATTATTGGTTACCTGGGCGACAAGATCGAATCCTTCATCACCGAAAGATATCCGAATATCCGCGCCACATTCGTAGTGCAGGAGCCGAGGGAAGGAACGGGTCAGGCCTTGTGGTTGGCACGGAACGAAGTTGATGCCGATGAGCAGATGTTGGTAGTATTAGGTGATACCATCGTGGATTTCGATGTGGAGTCGGTCATACGATCTGGGTGTCATGGAGTAGGCGTGAAGAAGGTTGACGACCCACGTAGTTTCGGTGTGGCCGAAATCAACGAGGAAGGTATGGTGACGCGTTTGCACGAAAAGCCGAACATACCCAAATCGAACATGGCATTGGTGGGCGTTTACTATTTCCATCGTGCCGGTGATATCATGGGAACATTAGACGCCATCATAGGCGCAGGGGAACGCATTCGCGACGAATACAACTTGACTGATGCACTTTCGCGGATGGTATCGCAAGGCGCACAGGTGCGCGCTTTCCAAGTGGGCAATTGGTATGATTGTGGAAACAAGAACAGTCTTTTGGAAACCAATGCCGTGTTGCTCAAGCGTACAGTTCCTTCGCCACAAGGCTTTGCATTCCACAACACCATCATTATACCGCCGGTGAGCATTGCGCCAGGATGCGACATTTCAAATTCCATCATCGGCCCCAATGTGTCCATCGGCGAGCGTACCATCGTCAAATCCTCCATCATCAGCGACTCCATCATCGGCTCTTTCTCCCAATTGGAAACGGCCGTGCTCAACCAATCCGTAGTTGGTAGCGATTCATACTTAAAAGGTCTCAGTCAGAGCCTCAATATCGGCGACAGCACCGAAATAGATTTCAGTTAATCATGCAAGAAACATCCACAACTCACAATACATTGGAAAAAACAAAAAGAGATTCGGCCGTCTTCTCGCTTATACGCAAGGAGCTCAAGCGTCAGCGACATGGCATTGAGTTGATTGCTTCCGAGAATTTTGTAAGCGACCAGGTAATGGAAGCTATGGGTTCATGCCTCACCAACAAGTACGCCGAAGGTCTGCCCGGAAAGCGTTATTATGGCGGCTGTGAAATTGTTGATCAAATCGAGGTGTTGGCCATCGAACGCGCCAAAACCTTGTTCAATGCCGAGTGGGCGAATGTGCAACCACACTCCGGAGCCCAAGCCAATGCTGCAGTGATGTTGGCCGTTTTGCAACCGGGCGATAAAATCATGGGATTCGATTTGGCGCATGGCGGACATTTGACACATGGCTCTCCCGTTAATTTTTCGGGCAAGTATTATAAAACCTGCTTTTACGGAGTGGAGGAATCCACTGGTGTAATCGACTATGATAAATTGGAGGCGAGGGCTTTGCTGGAGCAACCTAAGTTGCTTATTTGTGGCGCGTCAGCATATTCGCGTGATTGGGATTATGTGCGTTTGCGTTCCATCGCCGATCAGATAGGCGCATTGTTGTTGGGCGACATTTCACATCCCTCAGGACTCATTGCACGCGGATTGTTAAATGATCCGCTTCCTTTCTGTCATATCGTTACCACCACCACTCACAAAACATTGCGCGGACCTCGAGGCGGTTTGATTTTGATGGGGCGTGATTTTCCAAATCCATGGGGCCTCACCACTCCCAAAGGCGAAGTGAAAATGATGTCGGCCATATTGGATGGCGCTGTGTTTCCCGGCACGCAAGGTGGTCCGCTGGAACATGTCATCGCCGCCAAGGCAATAGCGTTTGAAGAGGCTTTGAGCGATGGATATTTCGAATATTGCCTGCAAGTAATCAAGAATGCCAAGGTTATGGCGGATGAATTCATGAAAAGGGGATATAAGATCATATCAGGAGGCACAGACAACCATTTGATGTTGATCGATCTTCGTTCCAAATCGATTTCCGGAAAACTTGCTGAGCAGGCTTTGGTTGCAGCCGGTATCACCGTCAATAAGAACATGGTTCCGTTTGATGATAAATCGCCGTTCGTAACCTCTGGCATTAGAGTGGGCACTGCAGCTGTCACCACGCGCGGCATGCGCGAAGCGGAAATGCGTAAGATCGTGGATTTGATTGACCGCGTTATTTGCGATCCGGAGAATCCGGAAGTTATCGATAGTGTTTTGGCAGATGTTGAATCCATCACGGCAAACTTCCCACTATTCGCTTCATGATGTCATTGAAAAGATCGGCATTGGTTTTAGGTTGCTTGTTGATGACAGGTTTTTTCAAGCCTGTTGATTCGATTGCGCAGATTGGCGGCGATAATACTTATGAGTTTTTGAATCTGGTTCCATCAGCTCGCATATCGGCATTGGGTGGTAAGATGGTGCCCGTTCGCGACAACGATCTCAATCTCATATTTGGGAATCCTGCGTTGCTGAATGGCTCCATGGACAAACAGTTTTCGTTCAGTCATGTGAGTTACTATGCCGACATCAAGTTTGGTCATGTTGGGTATGCAAGAGATATCGGCAAGGGACAAACCGTTGCTGCCGGGATGCATTATATCGGCTATGGTGATTTTACCGAGCGCGATTTTACAGGTGTGGAGGTCGGGACCTTCAAAGCTTCCGAGTACTCCTTCAATTTGTCGTATGCCCGTGACCTCCGTGATTCATCACTATCCATTGGAGCGCATTTGAAAACCATTTATTCTTCGCTTGCAGACTATACTTCCGTCGGTGTTGCTGCTGATATTGGATTGAACTATTTTGCAAGCAAACCATTGGTGGATGTTTCGTTGGTGTTGCGCAATGCCGGTTCCCAGTTGAAGGGCTATCGTGATGGTGAAACAGAACCGTTGCCTTTCGAGGTGCAATTAGGTGTATCCAAGCGTTTGGCAAAGGCGCCTTTCCGGTTTTCGTTGGTGCTGCACCATTTGGAGAAATTCGATATCACCTATAAGGATCCTTCCAAGGAGGGTCAGGTTGATCCTTTGACGGGTGAGCCAATTGAATACAAGATTACCACTGCCGACAAGGTGTTGAGGCATGTAGTGATTGGCTCTGAGATTTTACTTTCGCGCAATTTTCATATTCGCGCCGGATACAACTTCCAAAGGCGCAAAGAGCTTGGTGTTGAATCTAGGTTGTCGACCGTTGGATTGAGCTGGGGATTCGGTTTCCGCGTTTCCAAGTTCATGTTGAGTTATGGAAGGGCAGCTTATCATTTGGCTGGACCATCCAACCACTTTACAATGTCGGTAAACATGGGCGAGTTGTTCAAAAAGCGTTCGTCAAACTGAGTTGTTCCAATCGGCACTTGCCGATGAATGCATAACTTCGCGCTTAAGATGTCGATTCAAAAACCTGTAGTTGCCATAGATGGTTTTTCCTCTTGCGGAAAAAGCACGGTGGCAAAGGCTTTGGCCAAAAGGCTTGGCTTGCGATATATTGATTCAGGTGCCATGTATCGTGCAGTTACATTGTATTTGATGAGGAACGGACTGCCATTGACTGCCGACACAATTGGTAAGGATGTACTGGCATCCGCACTTGATGCGATACACATCGACTTCAAGATATCCGCTGAAAGCGGTCTTTCCGAAATATGGTTGAATGGCGAGAATGTAGAGCAGGAGATCAGAACCATGGAGGTGTCGTCGAATGTGAGTTTTGTAAGTGCTATTCCTGAAGTGCGGCATCGTATGGTTGCACAGCAGCAGCGCATGCGTGAGGATGGTAATTTGGTGATGGATGGTCGCGACATAGGCACTACCGTTTTTCCCGATGCTGATTTGAAATTGTTCATGACTGCTGATCCGGAAGTTCGTGCTGCTCGTCGTTACAAGGAGCTTCAATTGAAAGGCGCTGCAGTTACTTTGGATGAGGTTCGCAACAATTTGCAAAGCCGCGATCTGGAAGATCAAAACCGTAAGGAAAGTCCGCTGCGCAAAGCGGATGAGGCCATTATCTTAGACAATACCCATTTGGATTTCGAAGGGCAGCTGGATTTTGTTATCCGGCATCTAGAACAATTGAGATCTGTTAGTACCGAATAAATAATAACATCGTCGCTAAACCGTTTATGTTTGGCATTGTTTGATAACCTGAAGTAACTTCACCCCATGAACGTAACCATAGACCAGGAAAGCGGATTTTGTTTCGGTGTGGTTTTCGCCATTCAAATGGCTGAAGCAGAGCTCGATGTTTCCGGGTCATTGTATTGCTTGGGCGATATTGTCCACAACAACATGGAGGTGGATCGGTTGACCAAAAAGGGTTTGAAGATCATTAACCACGACCAATTCAGGGAGTTGAGCGATTGCAAGGTGCTCATTCGTGCACACGGCGAGCCGCCTGAAACTTATGAGACCGCCATCCGCAACAACATCGAATTGATTGACGCTTCATGTCCGGTTGTTCTCAAGCTCCAAAATCGTGTTAGGACCAGTTATGAGGAGGTGAAGGATAACAACGGCCAGGTGGTTATTTACGGAGAGCCAGGCCATGCCGAAGTGAACGGCTTGGTGGGACAGACCGGTGGGGAGGCGATCATTGTGACGGGAGAGCAGGATTTGGATAAAATCGATTACAATCGACCTGTTTACTTGTTCTCGCAAACCACCAAAAGCACCGCGGGATTCCACAAAATCCAGGAGGCGATAGAAAAGCGTGTGCACGATTTTCGAGGGGTTCGTGAGGTAGGGGAGTTGATTGCCAACGATACCATTTGCCGTCAGGTTTCAAACCGGGAGCCCCAATTGGAGCGTTTTGCTGCCCGTTTTGATGTAATCGTGTTTGTGAGCGGAAAGAAAAGTTCCAACGGAAAGGCCCTTTATGAGGTTTGCAAGCGTGTGAATCCACGCACTCATTTTATATCAGAAGTATCTGATATACAGGACTCTTGGTTTGAGGGTGCTGAAGAAATCGGTATTTGTGGAGCCACTTCCACGCCGATGTGGTTGATGGAGGATGTGGCATCCTACCTGAACCTGAAGCAAGTTGCTTCCTGATTTTAACCCGATGCGGTTATTAAACCATTGAATTTTATTGCTTTTAAAAGCTTTATTTCCTTACCTTTGCGCTCCTTTTCAGAGTGGAAAGGGGATTATATGTCTAACCTTTAAAAACAGTACCATTACCAGTACAACAACGTCATGACTCAAAACAACGCCAAAATCCAACGCGCCCAGCCCGCAACGTCCGAATTTGATTGGGACGGAGTAGGTAAAAGTACCGACATGTATAAGTCGGAAGACCAGAACAGGATGGAGGAGATGTATGGCCAAACCCTTTCAACCGTCGTAGAACACGATGTATTGATGGGTCGCATCATCGCCCTCACCGGAAAGGAGGCCGTAGTAAACATCGGATTTAAGTCGGACGGTCTTATTCCATTATCAGAATTCCGCCACATGCCCGACTTGAAAGTGGGCGACGAAGTGGAGGTTTATGTAGAAACACAGGAAGACAAGAACGGTCAGCTGATTCTTTCCCATAAAAAAGCACGTGCTCTTAAATCTTGGGAGCGTGTGAATTCTGCCCTTGAAAAGGATGAGGTTATCACAGGTTTCGTGAAATGCCGCACCAAGGGTGGACTTATCGTCGATGTATTCGGAATCGAGGCCTTCTTGCCTGGTTCGCAGATCGATGTTAAGCCAATCCGCGATTACGACGTATTCGTTAACAAGACCATGGAATTCAAAGTTGTTAAGATCAACAACGAATTCAAGAACGTGGTTGTATCACACAAAGTGCTCATCGAAGAGGAACTCGAAAGCCAAAAGGCTGAGATTATCTCTAAGCTTGAGAAAGGTCAAGTACTTGAAGGTACCGTTAAGAACATCACCTCTTACGGTGTGTTCATGGATCTTGGAGGTGTTGACGGCTTGTTGCACATCACTGATATCTCTTGGGGTCGCATCAACCACCCAGAAGAGGTTCTTCAACTTGATCAGAAGGTTAACGTGGTTATCCTCGATTTCGATGATGAGAAGAAGCGTATCGCTCTCGGCTTGAAGCAGCTTACTGCTCAGCCTTGGGATGCTTTGGATCAGAACTTGAAAGTTGGCGACAAAGTAAAAGGTAAAGTGGTGGTTATTGCCGACTACGGTGCATTCGTGGAAGTGATTCCAGGTGTAGAAGGTTTGATCCACGTATCTGAAATGTCATGGTCGCAGCACTTGCGCAGCCCACAAGATTTCTTGAAAAAGGATGACGAAGTGGAAGCAGTGATTTTGACCCTCGACCGCGAAGAGCGCAAAATGTCGCTCGGTTTGAAACAACTCATGCCTGATCCATGGGGACAAATCAGCAGCAAATATCCTGTTGGTTCACGTCACAAGGCCAAGGTTCGCAACTTCACCAACTTCGGTGTGTTCGTAGAATTGGAAGAAGGTATCGATGGCTTGATCCACATCTCTGACCTTTCCTGGTCTAAGAAAGTGAAGCACCCATCTGAGTTCACTAAGATCGGTGAGGAAATCGAAGTAGTGGTATTGGAAGTGGATATCGAGCACCGCCGCTTGAGCCTCGGACACAAGCAACTCGAAGAAAACCCATGGGATGTTTATGAGACCCTCTTCCAGCTTGATTCTGTTCACGAAGGCGTTGTAGGAAAGGTTACCGACAAAGGCGCTGTTGTTACTTTAGAGCATGGCATTGAGGCTTTCGCCCCATACCGCCACTTGGCTAAGGAAAACGGTGCTACGGCTAAGACCGACGAGCGTTTGCCTTTCAAAGTGATCGAATTCTCTAAAGAGAACCGCAAGGTTATCGTATCACATGCCCGTTTGTTCGAGGATGTTAAAAATCCAACCAAATCCGGCTCTGAAGGTGAAGGCGAATCAACAGCCAAATCCATCAAGAAGGTTCAGGGGAACATCGAAAAATCGACCCTCGGAGATATGGGCGTATTGAGTGCCCTCCGCTCCGAATTAGCCTCGGGAGAGGCGAAGTCGAAGGATGAAAACTCCGACAACAACTAATAAAAAAAGAATCCTCCGGAAACGGGGGATTTTTTTTGACCATACAATTGCATTACATTTGTCGGAACCAAGGAATATGTCATCAAGGCAGATACTGACCTCGCAGCACTTTGCCATCACCATCGATCGGCTTTGTTACCAGTTGATTGAAAACCATGGTGATTTTTCGGATTCCGTAATCATCGGACTTCAACCCAGGGGTATTTACCTCTCCAATCGCATCTCGGCCAAGCTGAGTCAGATCCTGAATGGTAAGAAGATCGTGAGTGGCAACTTGGACATCACATTCTTCCGGGATGATTTCCGCCGCCGCGAACAGGTCATCGTGCCCAGCACCACCGACATCGATTTCGTGGTTGAAAACAAAAGGGTGATTTTGGCGGATGATGTGTTGTTCACGGGTCGTTCTGTTAGGGCTGCCATGGATGCTTTACAGGCCTTTGGAAGACCAAATAATGTTGAATTGCTCGCATTCATCGATCGGAAGTTCAGTCGCGAAATACCCATTGAACCCAATTATGTAGGCAAGGCAATCGACTCCATCATGTCTGAAAAAGTCAGGGTACTATGGAAAGAAACCGACGGCACCGATGAGGTGTGGCTAAATTCAAGGGAGGTAGCGTCATGACTGGAAACTTGAGCGTTAGGCACCTGCTGGGCATCAAAGACCTCACGGTTGACGATATCAACTTGGTTTTTTCTACGGCCGACAATTTCAAGGATGTCATCAATCGTCCCATCAAGAAAGTGCCTTCGCTGCGCGATGTCACCATCGCCAACCTATTCTTTGAAAACTCTACCCGCACCCGACTTTCATTTGAATTGGCTGAGAAGCGCCTTTCGGCGGATGTATTGAACTTCTCGGCATCCTCTTCATCAGTCAGCAAGGGCGAGACTTTGATAGATACGGTCAATAACATATTGGCCATGAAAGTGGATATGGTGGTGATGCG
>JBJTQS010000296.1:0-2948 GCA_046075765.1 Bacteroidota bacterium | reverse complement strand
TGACAATGCGCAGTTGATTGCGCTTTATTCCGAGGGTTACAAATGCTGGAAAGATCCGCTGTACCGCGATATCGTATATCAAACCACGGCCTTCATGGAGCGGGAGTGGTGGTCGCCTCACGGTTGCTTTTACGCTGCATTGGATGCCGATTCGGAAGGGGAGGAGGGTAAGTTCTATGTTTGGAAGGAAGAGGAAGTCAAATCGTGGTTGGGTGGCGATGCCGAGTTGGCTGCAGATTATTTCAATATCAATAGCAGGGGATTTTGGGAGCATGGAAATCATATCCCATTACGGCATGATTCCGATGAACAGGTCGCCGAGCGATTTGGGATAACTACAGAAAATCTTCGTGAACGGATTGGTGTTATCCGCGACAAGATGTTGCAGTTGCGCAGCGGTCGCGTCAGGCCTGGTCTCGACGACAAGCTACTGACTTCTTGGAATGCGCTGGCGGTTTCCGGACTAGTAGAATCATATCGGGCTTTTGGTGATGAAAAGTTTTTAAACCGGGCAAAAAGTGTTTTCAATTTCTTGATGACTCAAATGAGAAGGGCAGATGGAGGGCTTCATCATTCTTGGAAGCCGGGCAGCGAGGCCATCAATGGTTTTTTAGAAGATTATGCATTTACTATTACAGCAGCATTGGACCTTTATGTGGTTTCTTTGGATCACACTTACGTGGATGTGGCTTCTGAGTTGACCAGCTACGCTGTTGCACATTTTTATGATGGCTCGTCCAATCTTTTCCGATTCACCTCCGACTTGGATGCGCCTTTGTTTGTATCAAAGCTCGAGTATCAAGACAATGTGATTCCCGCTTCCAATTCCCAAATGGCGCATAATCTATCGAGGCTCTCCTATTACACAGGAAACACCGAATGGGAAAATAAGTGCCGCGACATGATACAAATTGTGTTGCCTATGGTTTCAGGTTATGGCAGCGCTTTCAGTAACTGGCTAGATTTGATTTTCGGGAGGCAATTAACTAAAGTGGAAAAGGTTGTTTGCGGAAAAGATGCAGTACGGCACCTGTTGCAAATGAATCAAATCCATTATGAACCATATGTGGTTTACGATGGTGCTATAGAAAAGGAAAATACACCTGCGACCAAGAACAGGCTTCAAGATGGCAAAACGCTTCTTTATGTGTGTAAGGATCGGGTATGCGGATTGCCGGAGGAAATGTGAGGCGGCTGACGAATTTGTTTAATTTTACCCCATAAAATAATTACAAAAAATATCATCCACCATGTCCGACATCCAACCTGGAATTGGCTCCCGTATCAGACACACTGAGTTTGGCGAAGGAGTCATCATCAATGTCAAATCCAAAACCTACATCGTTGTTTTCATGCAACGGGGTCGCACCGAGGTATCTAAAAATTATACGGGCTTGGAGATACTGGATGCCGTGGAGCAGGAGGAAGGTTTGGTAAGTCTTCAGGATGTGGAACGCATCATCACCAACGTCATTAAACGCTACTCTGATATCCAGGAAACAGTACACATGGGCACGCGTTGGACCGGAGGAAAAATGATCCTTCAGCCTGCAAATACCACACTAAAATCGAAAGAGGTTCCCATAGACAACTTTTTCAACAAAATCGTCATGCTGCGCGATCGAATCCGGGTCATGGAGCAACGCATCAACGCAAGTGAAAACCTATCCGACGAAGAAAAAATCAATCTGCAACAATACATCACCCGCATCTACGGCAGTTTAACAACATTCAATGTGCTTTTCAGAGATGAAGAAAATCATTTTGTGGGCGAAGGAGGAAAATAGGAATAGCGATTACGATTTACAATTTACAATTTACAATTGAACCAGGTAGCGTGTGTAGCTCTACTATGCGGGGCGATGGACTATTCGCCTACTAGTTATTTGTCAACGGTCATTAGTCAATTGTCATTTTTCACTTTACAAAGCGCGTGGCTTGTCCACGAACAGTGATACCAATTGATGATTGTAATTTCTAGTAAGGTAAATTATTTGTGTCTGCTATCCCCTCTAGATGATAATCAGAGTTGTTTCTTGAAATTTCAGAATGCAATTCCGAATTTGATGCCATAGCGAAGTGAGGGTAGCAAGAAGTCACCCTCAATCCCGCCGTCGGTTGTTTCAACATTCGGAGTAATCGGTTCCAAAATGGAGAAATTGCTTACTTCATCCGACAGGGCATTGAAATATCCTTCTGGGATATCTGATTTGATTTCAATATCGAAACGGCTTTTCGCTATGCCCAAACCACCGATTATGAAATCCGCAAAGAATCGTTTCGCAACAAAAAGCTTGTAACCCATTTCCAATCCCACGGCATGTGTTTGTATACTGATGTCCAATTCAACTTTGGCATCATCGCCTGTAACAGGGGTGTACGCACTTGAAATGGAGCTGTTGTTGCCTTGATACTTGTAATACATGCCGAAATATAATCCGGTTAAACCTTTGTCGGCAGTATTCACATACCATCGGAACTCCGGCATCACACGAATACCAGTGAAAGAAATGTCATCCGATTGGATTCGCTCACCACTCATGCCGGAAATCTTCAGTAATCCGGAAGAAAACTTGTTTCCGATACCGATACCTGCGCTTATCCTAGGCAAGATCTGTCGTTCATAGTGCAATTCAACCGTTCCGAAAGCAGGAAGAAATGGATCGGTGCTGACAAAGTTTGATTGAGCTTGAGCAGAGACCACCGTTAATGTGATACATATCGGAATCAACGGACTTAATAAATTACCAACAAAGCGGTTGTATTTTGATTGGATTGTTTTGGTCATAATACAAGGCAATTGACTGAGTGTTTTACTTTATCTTACCTACAAACATATGAAATACAGACCATGATTGATCATTTGATGCAAGATTATTGGCGATCAATTCCATGGAAATATTTTCATGTATTTGGCGATTGTTTTCAAAAAATCCGCTTCTTTGAAT
>JBJTQS010000295.1:0-2531 GCA_046075765.1 Bacteroidota bacterium | reverse complement strand
TCTATGCTCACATAAACCTTGCAGTTGCTGCCCAATGCATTGTACATGGCTAACTGGTTCGGAGTAGGAGGAGTCACGCAGTCGTTGCCACCTGCAATAACCAATGCGTGTTGTGTGATGGTGCTGCAGGCCGCTATGGCGGATGGGTTGGTTTCGGCGGCGGCCAGATTCACCACTGCGGTAATGTTCGGATTGTATTGCATAGCCAGGAAACTGCTACCACCTCCCATACTGTGTCCCATAACAGCAGAGGTGTAGTCAACACGACCGAAAAACGGAGATGATGCATTGTTCCCTTCGCCTTGCAGGGCTGTTACCAGGAAGGCGATGTCTTTGCCGAACTCGGTATGGTTCGGTGAGAATCCGCTTTCGGTGGTTGGAAATACCGCGATGAAACCGTTTTCCGTCAATGGCGTCCAGATGTTCTCGTACGCCGACCACACCATCACGAAACCATGTCCGAATACCACCACAGGGAAGGTTCCACCCAACGCCGCTACGGGTACGTTCTCGCCATCCGCATCAGCGGGATAATATACTTCGGCAGGAACACTACGATTGTTTCGGGTTGCATCCGTGAATGTGATGGTGGTGTGCCCGGTTGAGAAAGTTTGCGCCCATACGGAAGTGCATGAAAAGAATACGAGCAGGGTCGAAATGGTGATCCTCATGATAATGGTTTTGTAGGTTAGATATTTGTTGTTACTCCTCGAATTCCTCTTCCCAGGCATAGAAAAGCTCCTTGAGGAACAGGTTTTCCTTGGGTGAAATCTCCTTGTCGGCAATTACCAAACGCGTTGCAAGGTCCAGAAAGCGGTTGCGGTCTTCGCGTGTTGAATGCAGGTAGAACTGATTCATGGCATTGTTGAAGTGCACGGCGTAATCTACCTCTTCAATCGTACTGATTACAGCCAGCTCTTCATCGTAGTTAATAGCGCCATGCGGCACCTCCTCCATAAACTCACGGATAACCTTATCCTCTTTGCCATTGAATTTTCCATCAACAGCAGAAAGAATCATCAACATGTGGTATCCGGCAACGGGGCGTGTCATGGCAGTTTCAAATAGGCTAAGCTTCAACACCCTAAAAATAGCAAAAAACCCGTTTGCACGCATGTCACTCATAGCTTTGTTTTTCAGGCGCTTTGAGCCATTGGAGCCTGTTTTTTTGAATATCTTTGTTGCTGACAATCATGCGAATCCTAATCATTTCGTCGTTTTTCCCACCGCAAAACTCGATTGCTTCGCACCGTCCTTATTCATGGGCCAAATATTGGTCGAGGGTTGGTCATCAGGTAACCGTAGTAACCACGCCCAAGAGGCATCATGATCCGTTAGCTATGCCGATGGATAGCACTGGATTCGAGGTGGTGGAACTGGGCTACGGAGATCTTTTCGATAAGCTGGTGGCTCGTTACAAAAGGCACAAAGGGCAGGCCCAATCAGCTTCCAATTCAACTTCAGTATCTAGGCCTGGACTCTTTGGAAGGCTGTTCAGCGCATTAGACCAATACAGGAGCCGACGTGGATTTTTTGATATGCGGAGATTTCCGGACTTCAGTCACTTTTGGGCTGGCAAAGTGGCGAAGTGGGCATCACAGCATGGAAAATGGGACCTCGTGGTGAGTACCTATGCACCTTATACGGCACATTTGGCTGCTAGCAGAATTAGAAAGGGTGGGCACGCTGATTTTTGGGTGGCTGATTATCGAGATTTATGGACAGACGATCATATCTTCAAAGGGATGCCAATGGTGGTTTGGTATGAGCACATGTTAGAGCGCAAATTGATTTCCAATGCAGATTTGCTCACAACGGTGAGTGCACCATTGTGTAAAAAACTTCAGGATCGATTTGGCAAAACCACCTTGACAATTGAAAACGGATACGAACCGGGTGACCTGGGAGTTTTGCCTCAGAAAAACGCTTTTGAAGGGCTTTCAAAAAAAATCAGGATTGTATACACAGGTTCAATTTACAAAAGCACACGCGATCCTTCTCCATTTTTCGAAGCCATCAGGCGCATTTCCAGAAACGCTTCCGAAAAAAATATACTCGATAGCCTCGAGGTGTTATTTGTAGGGGGCAACATCGCATTGCTACAAGAGATGATTGCGGAGATGGATGTGGAGCCTTGGGTGAGGTTGGAGGGTTTTGTTACCCGGTCTCAAGCTTTAACCATGCAAAGGGATGCAGACGTTTTGCTGTTTTTGGAAAGTAATGTAAATGGTGTCGATGGCATCCTTACTGGAAAAATATTCGAATACCTTTCTTCGGGCACGGAGGTTTGGGCTTTGGGTGTTACGCCTGATTCAACGCCTGGACAACTCATTGCCTCTAGTGGTGCCGGATCTGTTTTCGGTAGCGATGTGAATGCGATAGAGTCTGCTCTGATACGATTATTGAAAAGTGGATCTGCACCCAAAAACCAAGTGGATAGCGGAGTGCTGATATGCTACACCCGCGAAGGGCTTGCCATGCAGATGTTGCAAGAGATCGTAACCAGAAAGGCGCAGGAGAAAAACCTTAAT
>JBJTQS010000294.1:0-14538 GCA_046075765.1 Bacteroidota bacterium | reverse complement strand
ACATAGGCTCCTTGTGAAAGGAAAGATGTATTGATCGAAATGTTATTCATACCAGATCGAAGTGAGCCGCGATAGGGTTGCTTAATCAGTTTGCCATTCAGGTCAAGGATGTCTAAGGTGACGAAGTCATTCACCTTAAGTTCAAATTGGATTTCAGTTCTCTCTGATGTTGGATTTGGAAACAACAGTGCATCATCTTCTTTGATATTCAATTCCGGTACAGATACACCCGAAGTGGCTGTCAGTTCTCCGATCCAGGTTCGTGTGGTGTGGTTTACAAGTGAGTAAGAACCATTCACCCAAACCCATCCCGGTAGGTTGTATCGCGTTTGACACCCTGTGTAATCTCCCCAACGCTCACTTCCATTCAACATGTTCGTGTAGCTCAATCCTTGTTTGATTACGGTAACAGGCGAATAAGAGCCGTTGCCATCTGACAGTATTGCTCCAGCTCCTGGTTGTATGGTGGATGATGAATGAAGTATGCTGATTATGGAGCGATTGTCGCCGGGACCTATCCCCGCGTACGCAATGTTGGGATATCCTAGATATAGCGTATCAATACTGTGTATGTTTCCGTTCAATGTGGGAGTTCCAGCGATATCAATTTGTCCATGATAGATTCCGGTTTTTCCGCTGATGGTATCCAATGTATTAAAGACAAACTGAATTTGGTTGTTTTCCAAAAACGCTCCCTGCGTTCTTGCATCGTTCACAATGAGTAAATCCTGGAATGGTTGAACGGCGTCCAGCGGCATGCGGTAACGGATATTCGATAGGAGTGGGGTAACGGATAGGGAGGGGCTTGAGGTAGTTGTTCCCGAAAGTTCAACCAAAAATATCGTATCGTTACCAGTTGTGAAATTGCGATTGGATAAGAAATACATGTTGGGACCGTACAAGGTGCTGCCTCCTTTTACCGGACAAAGATTACGCAAAGGTTGCCCATTGTATGTAATACCTGAATGTAAAATTGGGTTTAGAATGCCTCCTTGGTAACCATCATACTTCGGGATCTGCCAGATGATGGTTTCATTGAAGCCAGCTTGCCAAGTAGAGTCGTTATATAGGAGGTTGACTGTAATGAAAAGTTCATCATCGGTCATGGACATCATCGGATAATCTGTCCAAAGGTCGTTGTTGAGCGGATCTCCAGGGAATGAATAAAAGTTCCACGCGCCATTCGATTGATTTGTCTGTGAAAAGCCAACTACAATATTGCTGGTGCTATCTGTGAAACCGTTCAGGAATACAATCACAAATCGATCTTCTTGTGGGTCATAAAAAACCTTCGGATCGAACTCCTCTTGCTGGAGTCCCAATCCAGCCGAAATGGAATGCAGCGTAAAGCTTCCATAGGTCATGTTGGTTGTCAGGTTGCGACTCCATATATTGGAGTTGGAGACTGAACATACCATGTCACCATTGGAAACAGCAATATCATTATCGTTGGGCACATAGCCGTTAAATCCGTTACCCAAAAAATTCCGATACATAACTGGTGCAGGTGCAACAATCCCGCTTTTGTTCCCTTGAATGGTTGAGTTTTCTTTTCTGTAATGCTCCAGAGCTGCTTTTGCGTTTCGTGCAGTTTGTTTATCGACTCCCGTGTTCGGCTTGGGTAATTCCCTGCGCAGTAAATGCACATCCGGGTCTGCTGAGTTTTGCTCTAAGGTTACTGTGGCTTTTAAAGGAACTTGAAAGGTTCTTTTCTGATGATTTTGAGCATCAGCCATCAAGGGTAAAAGTAAAAGACAGAATAGGATTAGGGTGCGGTTCATTTGGACTTCGTTTTGTCCAAATATAATAAACACAAATAAACAACAGCCCTATTGTTGTATAAGCTTCATGGTCAATGTTTCATCATTTACGATGCACTTAATCATGTAAACGCCTGCAGCCATTTTTGGCAAGGATAGCACCTGATTCCAGTTTTTATCGACATCGGCGTCAAAAACGACAATCGACTTACCTGTGGCATCATAAAGCGATATTTGTGCACGGCCTGCAATGTTTGTGCAGCTGATGATAATGGAACCTGCTGTATGGTCGTGGTATAAAGTAATGGGTGTTTCTGTCGGATTGAACATAACCGCAACAGGATCACTCAAGTCTTCCGTGCCATCATAATCGATTTGTCGCAAGCGGTAGTAATTAATGCCGGCAACCGGGTTGTTATCTAATAATGAATAAGAATGGGTTGCTGATGTGGTTCCATGGCCAGTGACTGTACCAATCCAACTGAAGTCGTTGCCATCAATACTGCGCTCCACTTCAAATCGGTCGTTGTTGGTCTCGCTGGCTGTAACCCAGGAAACCAATACATCTCTGCCTTGCTGCCTGGCATTAAACGAAATCAATTCAACAGGAAGCGGTACATTATTGCCTGCAGCTGTAAAATCTGAGAAATCGGTTAATCCATTCCATTGCAAAGTGAATGTTGCAGGATTATGAGACCCCGACGATCCAGTTACAGCCCAAACAACTGAACCAGGACAACCATTCCAACCGGGTACCGTGCTGCTCAAACTGTATTTAACCGGATATAAGGTTCCAGGACCAACCACTTCAAACGCTCCTGCATAAACGTATGTGGCGTTGTAGTTTTTACTGGCTGTTAATCCCGTTGGCTCCACACTCCAATATCGTAAAATCTTATCGATACCTGCACTAAGGTTCGGATGGGAGGCATTAACCACCTTAACGCGTATGTCGGAACCGGCTGCGGCTCCACTATTCAATTGCAAGGTGTATGGAGTGTAGTATAGAGAATCACCAACCGGGAATGAATATGTAGTGTTGCTATTTGTTCGAATCCGTATGAATCCATTATTGCTTCGAACATAACTGGCCACACTCTGTCCAATGGTTGTTCCATTGGATGATGTGGTTCCAAGGGTGAGTGTTCTACTATTTAAATCGATTACGCCATCTATGAAATTAATTTGCTGGTCAATTGTCAGATCCACCAGAAGTTTGATGGCGTTATAGTTTGTGGTATTATTTACTAGCAATCTTCCCATCGTTTGCGAACTAGATCCACCAATTTGCTGCTGTATATTTCCAAGTAGTCGTATTTCTCCCGTACCCCAGTTCGCAATTCCATTGTTGGAGATGTTCCCGTAGATCGATAGGTTTCTTCCGCTGTTGATAGTAACAGATGCGCCTGTTTGAATGGCAATGTTTCCGCAAACAGATATGCCTGCAGAGTTTACAATCGGGAAAAAGTTTCCAATGGGTGTTGTGGGTATTGTAACGTTGGTGGTTGAAGTAGGTAATGTTGAGCAACCCCAGTTGAATGGTGTGTCCCAATCGGAAGTGTAGCCCATCCACATGCCTGGGTATTCAACTACTGCATCAACAGGTGTTCTAACTGAACTGCTGCAACCTTGTGCGCTCAAAGCCGATACGTAATATATGGCGGATGCTGTTAATGATGGAGTGGTGTAGTTGGTTCCTGTAAATACAGGCGTTCCTCCTGTAGGTGTTGTGAACCAGTTAATGCTTGCGGCCGAAGTGGCACTCAGGTTAACTACGCCACTGTCGCACCTGAATCCGTCAGTAATACTATTGATAAGTGGTTCTGGATTTACGGTTATAGAAGCCTGCGCTGTTTGCGCTTGTAAGCAGAATGACGCATTTGCATAGGTAAGGTTGTTGATGTCGTACAGGAATGTTCCTGTGGCAGTATTAGGCACTTGAATCGTTACCGATGATGAATTCAGCGGAGTGGTTGAAGAAGTAGGCACGCCATTAACAGTGTAATAGAAAGTATAGGGAGCAATGGCGCCACTGCCGGTAATGGTGATGGTAGCGGGTACGGTATTCTGACAACCAGGTGTAGATCCTGTTACGGTGGCGACCCCATTCAGACTCACACTAATCTCTGTGGTGTCGATGTTGGAACATCCATTCACTCCCGTTACGGTTGCATTGTAGATCTGGGTTCCTGTAGGTATGAAGCTGATGGCGTTGCTGGTGCTACCACCAGGGTTCCACCCATAGGAATAAGTAGAACTTAGAGGTATGGTAGAAGTGATAAAGTTGGCTCCCCCGTAAACCGGTGCATTTCCTGTTACATAGTTTGTGGCATTTGAAATGAAAAGGGAATTATCAGGCTCGTCGAATTTATATGCTGCGATTAGGTCGTCAGTTACGGATGGGAACCAGCTATTCATATCAGCACTTATACGAGCAGCTGAAATGTCTTTCGCGAAGATTCGCAATTCGTCTATTTGTCCATTCCAGAAACGTGTTCCGCCACCCCATTTACCAATTCTTAATAACTGGCTATTGTCGTATTTGATGGCTCCCAAAGTCCACGGAATGGAAGTGGTTTGCGTACCATTGATGTAAACCAATAAAGCACTGGGGGATTTAACCAAAGTAACATGCTGCCAAACATTCGCCGTTAAGCTAAAGGATGCCGTTGCCGATGCACCTTGCGTATTATAACAGATGAACTGGTATTGGTTGGCGTTGCCCGCGTTTTGTTGTACAACCCAGCTTCTTACTCCTGGCAGGTGATTGTTATCAAGTATGGTAGCGGATGGAGTTTGTGAGCTTCCAGCTCTCAACCACATCTCGATTGTAAAATTCTGATAATTGAACCAATCGCCTGGCGACGCGTATTGTGCCACTCCATCCAAGCGCATGGCGTTGTTAAATATAGAGGGTACTGCTTGTAGATTTACTGTGGCTCCTTGACAGATTGGAGAGGTATTCCCGTTAATATACATAACTGGGGGGACTGTGTTTTGGAATACCGTGAAAGTTGTAGTTCGAGTACATCCACTGGCGCTCGTAACACTTGCAACATAAGTGCCGGCACTGTTGACTGTTCTTGTGGCAGTGGTAAGTCCGTTATCCCACAGGTAAGATCCCGTTCCTGCTATGGTCAAGTTGATGCTTGAAGTGGCACAGGTGATTTGATTTCCAGATGCAGAAGTAATACTGGCGGTTGGTGAAGGATTCACTGTTACTGTTACTGGCTTTATGTCGGTGCAAGCTCCTCTGCGAACGCCTTTAATGTAATAGGTTCCGGCTGTGGCAAGGGTGGGTGCCGGCATCGGAATAGTGGCTGCCGCATCCAGCCAATAGGTAAGCGCCATATCTGGACCTGTTCCAACTGTTATTCCAGGCGCTGTAAGATCTACGGTGTTTGGTTCACAAACGGCAGGTGGGTTCGTAACGGTTATGAATGAACCATTGAAAACCGTGTTGTTTGAATTTATGGATGTATTGCTGCATCCGTTTAGTCCGGGAGTTGCAATGCAGTTAACCTGGTCTAAATTCGTAATGGTTGCATTTGTATAGGTGTTTGATGCTCCGCTTTGAACCAGCACTCCATTCAAATACCAGCGGTAAGTAGGTGTGCCCATATTCAAAGTGGACGCTGTAAAGCTTCCGCTATTGAGATTGCCTACAGTTGCCTGGTTGATGGTGGACCCAATATTATACAGTGAAGCATCCACTAACATGGGTAGGGTGGATGCGGTAAGCGTGCTGGTGTAAATCAAAACACCGTTTTTGTAGTATCTAACACGGTTTATACCGGCTACGGTCTCAACGCTCATGCGCAAGAGGTCGCCCGCCACATAGGTATTGACAATGCCTCGGTCAGTTCCAGACTCTGTAATACGAAGCTCTCCATTTGCTGTGAGTAAGAAAGCATACAGGATGGAAGTGTTTAACGCATTGGTATTGGTCACGCTTATCCCTGCGGCTTTACCCTTATTGTTTTCGGATGTTGTGAATTGGAAGTATCCGTTCAATGCAACTGTGTTCCAAGATGCCGAACCGCCGTCCCAAATACCGTCTGAAATGGTTTTTGTTAGATTATTGCTATTGGCAATGCAATTGATCAAGTCGGATTTTTTCCACTTTACATCCTCGATCAAAATACTGCAGGAAGTTGGGTTTACAACGCCTTTAATATGGAAGTCGGATTGTGCTGGATCACTCGTTTCAATTCGTAAGCGATTTGATTGCAAAGGCTGAAGGTTTCCGCACCCAGCTAAATTTGCCAGTATGTTGCAGTATAAACTGTCGCCTGGTATAAGGTTGGTGTTTGTATAGGTGGACGAAGTGCCACTTTGAACAACAGCTCCATTCAATATCCAAGTGTAGTTTGGGGCTGCGCCGGCATTCACAGCGGAAGCAGTGAAAACGCCATTATGAAAGTTCGTTATTCGTGCATCGGTTACCGTACCGCCGATTTCAAAAATGGATACGTCTGCTACCATAGGTAGGGTAGGAGCCAGTGCGCTTGTATATAGCCACGCACCGTTACGGTAATATCGGATGATGTTGGCTTCAACCGAGATTCGGAAAATATCTCCTGTATTATATGGGCCAGTCACATTTCGGTAAATGCCTGTTTCGTAAATCTTGAATGTTCCAGTGTTTTCCAGCAATATGGCATAACGGATGGACGCTTGGTCGGGACCGGTGCTGGTTGTGCTAAGTCCAACCATCCTCATTTTGTTGGTCTCGCTAGCAGTAAACTCCAACTGTCCGTTATTGGCCACCCGATTCCAAGATGCTGCACCTCCATTCCATTGGGTGTCGTCGCTAATCTTTAATAGATTGTTGACACCGGTGGTGGTCATGTTCAATGTTAGGTCTGTTCTTTTCCAACGAACCTCCTCAACAGATCGGGCACAGGCAAATGGGGTGGATGTAGCTGTAATGGCGAAATCCGTTCCTGGTTGTGTGTTTGCTTCAATGGAAATCACATTTGAAGGCAGAACGGTGGTAATACATCCTGTCAACGGCGATCCAATTTCGCAAGTCACCAAGTCGCCTGTATTCAATGTTAGGTTGGTGTACGATATTGCGGCACTGCTTAGCACCACATTTCCGTTGACTTTCCAATTATAAGTTGGATTAAGACCTGCATTTACGGATTGAGCTGTAAATGTTCCATTGCCTAAATTGTTAACGTAGGCATTGTGAACGGTTCCTCCACCATCATAAATACAGATATCAGCATACAAGGTGGTTGATGGTGGTATCATACTCGTATAAACAAGCAGTCCGTTCTTGTAATATTTGATTTCGTTGTTGTCCCAGAAAATACGGAACACATCTCCCGCCGCAAAATTCGGTGAAGTCACATTGATGGCTGCTCCCGATTGCCTGATTTCATAAGTCCCGGTAGATTTTAAATAAAAAGCGTACTGAATAGTTGTATAGCCATTGTTTGGATTCGTGGAACTAAGTCCGATCATTCGGGCCTTATTGTTCTCTAACGCAGTGAACTCAAAGTATCCATTTCGGAACACACGGTTCCAGGAGAAGGCTCCTCCATCCCACAAGGCTCCTTGAATTTTACGAAGACCTCCCGGACCGGTAATCACCATGTCGCGAGATAAATCCGCCACTCTCCATCGAATAGGTTCAGTTACGCGAGTGCAGGTGGCTGTGTCGGTTTCTGATACAATTGCGAAATCAAACAACTCTGGCGCTTGGTTCTGTATAAGGATAGTATCTGTGCCAACTGTAAACGGCACGCAACCACTATTGGAGGTAGTCATCAGGCATACAACAGTGTCGCCAACAGCAAGTAAGTTGTTGATGTAGGTGTTTGAGCCACCCGTTTGAACCGTTGCTCCATTTCGTTTCCATTCGTATGTTGGATTGGAGCCCGCATTTATGGGAAATGCTTGGAATGTGCCTCCATGGTAATTCGATGTGAATGGGTTTTGAATCGTAGAGCCTACATCCAAGAATGAAGCATCAGCAATTAATGGAAGAGTAGGGTTGATCTGACTAGTGTAAACCGCATAGCCGTTTTTATAATACCTAACCAAATTGTTTTCAACTGCTATTCTGAAAACATCTCCGTTAACATAGGTGCCAAATTGACCTCGGTCAACACCTGATTCGTATATCCTGAAAGTTCCATTGTTCATCAAGTACAGGTTGAACAGAATGGAGATGAAGTTGCCAGATGAATTAGATACGCTCAGTCCCGCTGATCGAGCTTTGTTAATTTCTACAGCTGTGAATTCAAAGTAGCCATTGTTATAGACCTGATTCAGTGATGCGGCTCCAGCGTTCCAAGTTCCACCGTTCTGCATTTTTATGAGGTTGTTGAACCCGACAATGTTCATTGAACTATTGGTCACTGTTGAGGATCGCCACTTTACTTGCTCACGACTTCTATAGCATGTTCCACTTGATGATACAGGTTGAATGTGGAATTCTGAGCCGCTCGGTTGTACAAAAATGTTCTGTACAATATTAGATTGGACTACCTGAGGTTGGCAGCCTGCGAAATTCGTTGTTAGGATACACTTAACCGTGTCGTTGTTGTTTAGGTTGACATTTGTGTAAGTGTGTGAAGTTCCCGTTTGAACAGTAACGCCATTGACTGTCCATTGATATGTTCCCGCTCCAATAAGATTCGATACAAAAGTGCCGCTGTTCGGATTAGAAACTACCGCATCGGTGATGGTGCCACCAATTTCATTAATTGACACATCTGCTATCAATGGTAGCACGGGTAATACAGTGCTGATATATATCAGATTGTTGTTGCGATAGTATTTTACAACATTGCCGATCACTCTTATTGAAAAGAGGTCGTTGGTTGCGTATGGGCCGAAGTTGCCTCTGCTAGTGCCGCTTTCCAAAATGCCGTATGTGCCATCTGCTTGTAATAGGAAAGCAAACTGTATAGTTCCTTGTGCCGGATTTGGATTGGATGTACTCAAGCCAGCAGCACGGAGTTTGTTGGTTTCCGTAGCCTTGAACTCGAAATATCCATTGTTTTCAACCATGTTCCATGAGGCCGCCCCTCCGTTCCAAAATCCATTGCCTGCTGTTTTCACCAAGCTATTGGTGTTAACAATAGACATGTTCAAGGTCAAGTCACTCATTTTCCATTTCACCTGTTCAACTGCTATTTTGCAATTCAAGGATGATGGAACTCCCATGATGCAGAAATCAATCGGCTGCTGCGGTACTATTATGATGCCAATTTTGTTTGATTGATAATTGTAAGCCGAAAGACAGCCGTTCAAATTGAGTTCACAAGTTATCGTATCTCCATTGCTTAGGTTGTTGTTGGTGTAAACATCAGATAACCCAGTCTGAACCGTTGATCCGTTAAGCTTCCATGTGTATAATGGATTGATGGTAGCTTGCAGAGCTACTGCTTGAAAGGTTCCTGCATTGTAGTTGAAAATACGCGCATTTGCTATCGTGGATCCGATATTGTTAAGGGCAGCGTGTGCCATCAAGGGCATGTTAGGTGAAAGGGTGCTGGTGTAAAGCAAAACACCGTTTTTGAAATACTTTACAGTTCCCGATTCCGCACTAACTCGAAAGACATCGCCATTTACATAAGTTCCGAAATTTCCCCTATTAGCTCCCGATTCGTAAATTCCTACAGCTCCACCTACTTGCAGATAAAAAGCAAATTGTATTGAAACGTATCCTGAAGCTCCATACACAGCACTCAAGCCGCACATTCGAGCCGTATTTGTCTCAAGCGCCCTGAATTCCAAATAACCCCCGTTTTTGACCGTATTATAGGAAGCCGCTCCCTGATCCCATCCTGTTGAGAGTATTTTGGTGATAGAGTTTCCATTGCGTTGTGTTCGGATTTCATCTGCAAATCGAGTGAATTTCCAAACTACTTCTTCTTCAGCTATGGTACAGGCAGACTGGTTGTGCACTCCTTCGATATAAAATGCAAGAGAGCGGTTGGGCGTAAGTTGCTTGAACCTGATTCTGTTCGAGACAATCTGGTAAGATTGGCAATTTGTAGGTCGTAAGATGCAGGTGACAGTATCCGCAAGATTAGGATTGTTATTGGTATAAGTGGCAGTGGTAACACCGGTATTATTCCCATTCAACATCCATTGGAACGAGCTAGTGGGTCCAGCGTTTGATGTGATAGCCGTGTATGAGCCATTTGTTCTTTTCCATACCACCGCATCTGTGATGGTCGCATTGATTTCATTCAATACCACGGCAGGGTTTAATCCTCCCGTAGGTACCACGGCACTTGTGTAAAACATGATGCCATTTTTGTAGTACTTGATCACATTGGCATCTAATGCAACTGCGAAAGTGTCTCCTGTTAAATAGGTTCCGAAAGCGCCACGGTTGGCACCTGATTCATATACTGAGAAGGATCCTGTATTTGTAAGATAAATACCATATTGAATGGCGCTAACTGCTGTTCCGTAATATGCATTACTCAGACCTGCAACCCTGTTGGTGTTGGTTTCCGTGGCAATGAACTCCAACCAGGAGTTATTGACAACAGTGTTTAATGCCAGTGATCCAGCATTGAAACCCGCTAGCGAAGCTTTTCTAATGTTATTTCCGTTGATGACTAAGCGCGCGGCATTGTCTTGTCCGAATATTCTCCATTTTACCTCCTCGCCAGCCAAGATGCAACCCGTTGATGAGGCATTTACCTGCACATGGAATGAAAGTGATGGGGGAGGTACGGAGGGGGCAAGTGTTATATTGTTGGACGCTATGGTTTGCACTATGCACCCATTCAGCGTTGCATTACAGCTAATGACATCGCCAATATTATATGGTCCAGTGTTATATGTTGTACTGGTGATTCCTGTCGATAATGCGTTAAGCCGCCAATCAAGATTGGGTGCTGATCCTATATTTATCCAATTTGCGGTAAAGGATCCATTGGTAAAATTCAATACTCGTACATTGCTCACCGTAGATCCAATTTCATTGAGTATCACCGTGGCATACATCGGTGTAACGGGCGCAATGGTACTTGTATAGAACCAATGTCCATTACGATAATACCGTATGATGTTGTTCTCGATTCCTACGCGGAATGTATCACCAAGGGCATAGGTTCCGAAATTTCCGCGGTAAATACCCGACTCATACACCTCAAATGTCGCATTACTGCGTAAGTAAACACCGAATTGGATATTGGTGTAATTGTTGCCTTGGTAAGATGTATTTAATCCGGCAATACGGTTAGTGTTTGTTTGCGAAGCAGTGAATTCAACATATCCATTATTGTGAACGGGGTTGTGCGACATCCCAGCCGCATTCCAACCCGTTAGTAAGGTTTTGGTGATGTTGTTACCACTGATAGTGGTTCGCTCGCTGTTTTCAAGATTGATGTGTCGCCATACAACTGCCTCGTTCGCTTTGAAGCATCCATCTGAATCAGGATTGGCGGTAATCCAGAATTTCAGTCCACTATCCAAATTTGTATTTTGGATGGTTATCTGGTTTGATACGATCGGTCCTGTAAAACATCCGTTGTAAATCAAGTTGCATGTAACAGCGCTGCCAGTCGTTAGTGCATTGTTTGAATAGCTATTGGAGGGACCATTTTGAACAGTGACACCGTTTACCCGCCATTCGTAAGCGTATGTGCCATTGCCATTCACAACTGTTGCGATGAAGTTGCCTGTTGTAGGTTCGGATACGGTTACATTATTGACTATTGCTCCAATCTCATTCAAGGCAGCCTGAACCATCAAGGTACCGGATGGTGTCAATGTGCTGGTGTAAATCAGTATGTTGTTTTTGTAATAACGAATCTGATTGTAAATCCATGAAATTCGGAATACGTCACTTGGTGCATAGTTTCCAAAAACGCCTCTGCTAACTCCAGCTTCATATATCTGCAAAACAGCAGAACTGTTCAAGTAAATGGCATAGCCGATATTCGTAAACGATGGTCCGGTGTAATTTGAGCTAAGCCCTACAGCTATGGTTTTATTTGTTTGAGGTACGGTGAACTCCATGAAGCCGCCTGCTGCCACAGTGTTATAACTCACTGAAGAAGCATCCCAACCGTTAGTCAGGATTTTGGTGGTTGAGTTGTTAGACTCGTTCAGCCTTGCCGCGTTGTTTAGATTGGTGAACTTCCACTTTACAACTTCGCGTCCCATTTGACATCCATTGGTATCAGGATTGGCGGTGATGTAGAAGTCGGTAGATGGGTTGCGCACTACCTGTTGAACAGTTATGGTGTTTGATGCGATGTTGCCAGTAAAACATCCAGTTAATGAAAGGTTGCATGAAACAACATTGTTGTTAGCCAATGCAGGGTTTGAATAGGTAGTGGCATTAGTTCCAACATTGGTACCGTTCAAAATCCATTGGTAATTAGCGCCTGTTCCTGCATTCAGTGCAGTTGCATTGAATGTTCCAGTACTTAGGTTAGCTACCATGACTTGAGATGCGGAGGCTCCTACTTCGAACAGTGCAGCATGCGCCAAAAGAGGCAGGACGGGAGATACAGTGCTGGTATAGAAAAGTCGTCCGTTGCGGTAATATTTCACTATTCCGGTTTCAACTGCCACGCGGAAAGTGTCATTTGCAAAGTAGGTGCCGAAAGCATTACCTCGAACGGTTCCTGATTCGTAAATTCCGATCTGACCACTACTTTGCAACCATACTCCGAACTGAACTTGTGTATTGCTGACTCCAGGAATGGTATTGCTGAGTCCGATGACACGCGACCGGTTCGTCTCCACCGCACGGAATTGCAGATAACCGTTGTCGTAAACCGAGTTGAATGAAGCTCCACCGCCATCCCAAGCATTGGTGGTAATCTTCGTTAAATTGTTACCCGAAATGGTTGCTTTTTGTACTGTGCTCGGGTTCCAATACACCTGTTCCAAAGCCAGACTGCAAGAATTCTGGTCAGGTACAGCGGTTGCATAAATGCCCAATCCCGGTAATGAAGTGTTGATTGAATAAAAAACGCTTTGATCACAATTCAGGATCTTGCTTTCTGCCGCTGTCAATGAAACAGGAAAGGAAATGGCCTCGGAGATTGAAATCGCACTGAATTGATCGCCCGAAAGTAAAGGGTTGTTGGGTTGTCCAAGTCCAATTCCAACACATGGCGTTAGTACTGTGGCAGGCAATGTCAGTAGCGATTCAACACCGTTTTGCGAAAGCGTAAGCGCTGTGGCATTTTGATTAGCTGCATATATTTTATGGTTGCCAAGCGTGTCAATCAACAAGGTAGGCGACTGTACATTGTTGGCATTCCCCATCCAACCCAGTTGCATGTTTGTTTGCCTGAAAAACCCTCTTCCTCTTCGTGTGTCATTTACCGTGCCAATCGAAAAAGGTACATCTAAGTTGCCGTTGCCTAAGATGCTGTTCCAGCGGGCAACCATGTTCAAGGTTGAGTTCGTTGCGCTGAAGGATGCGGTGCTATTGGTTAAGAAGGACGATGTGATATAGTTTCCGTTTCCAGTAAAAACTACGCTTGGCTTTCCACTGGTGCTGGTGATAACAGCACCTTGGTTAACCAGTATTGGCTGGTTGCTTTGATTGGTTTGCGTGATGTGCCGATTGTTCCCCGATTGGTCATACCAAGTGTAAATGAAACCATCTGGCGTGATTGGTATGGGGTCTGCGTTGGTAGGCGTATAACCTAAAGCATTCAGACCTGTTTGTAATTGCGCACCCCATATGGCAGTTCCAATGGAGGTGGTTCCTGCATAGATATTCGCTTGCGGAGTTGCCTCGAAATGTTGCATTCGAAAAATGAGATCGTTCAATGCAGGTATTGATGCCGGAGTAGTGTAGGTGCCGCGAATGAAATAAAATCCGTTAGGAGCAGATGTTATGGTTACATTACTCCATAGTCCTCCGTTGTTCGAAACTATATTGCCACTACTCAAATCAAAAACCACAAAGGCGCTATTACTACCATTTAGGAATACGCCACGCATGATAAACTGTCTATTTACATGGTTGATAGGTTTTACCCAAACAGAAAAAATATAGGAGGTGGATGCTGTAGGCGTAGGATAATTGAAATCGGTGAAGTGTTCGTTTGTGGGTGCTGTTTCATAAAATACATCCGCCGTATTCGAACCGTTTGGTGCAAATTGAGCATTGGCGCTAATGGTGCCGCCCACTTTACTCCAAGTAGGTTGAGTCAAATCCTCGGAAAATGTAATCAGATTTGGACCGCCGATGAAATTGAGCAATGAGGTTTGGTCTAGCGTGCCGTTAGGCAAAAAGCCAATATCTTGTAAAGCATCGTCTGAACTTCTTCTTACACGAATGCCAGGACCTGATATGGAGCTAGGTATGTAGGATGAATTTGGATTCGCAGGGTAGGCGGGTGAGGTTAGAACGGTAGTATGTGCAGTTCTAAGCAACCTCAATCCGTAGGCGGTATAGGAAGGGGGGAGTCCATCCAAAACCTGAGCGTGGATTGAGCTTCCTGAACCAATCCAAAAAATCAATAAAAAAAAGAAAGCGCACGATAAATTACAGCGCAATTTGGTGCGTTTAAAAAATGGAGTTCTGCGGAAATTTACCGCTTTTGTGGCTTTGTACTTTTGAAGCATAAACTCGTTGAGTTTTCCTGCGCTTCTTTTTGTGGTTAGCGATTGATAATCAACTTACATAGTTACCAAATATAGGGTTTTAAGGCAATAGGAAAGGCCCAATATTTCGGTTCAGCTAATTTGTTTCATTAGGTTGATAAACAATTAGATAAACCTCACTTAACGAAAATATAATTTAACATGTAGTGTTGTGTCTACAACC
>JBJTQS010000293.1:0-6353 GCA_046075765.1 Bacteroidota bacterium | reverse complement strand
GTGAAGAACACCGCCGGGGTGAACAGATAGCTGTCGATGCGATCGAGGATAGTGATGACATTTATTGGTGCACTGCCGATATTGGTTGGATAACGGGACACTCATACATCACTTATGGTCCACTTCTGGCTGGAGCCACATCCGTAATTTTTGAAGGCGTTCCTACATTTCCAGATGCCGGAAGGTTCTGGCAGGTGATAGATAAGCATCAGGTTTCAGTTTTCTATACGGCGCCTACCGCCATTCGGGCACTTGAGGCTGCAGGATTGGATTTCGTAAAGCCTTACAAGCTCGACTCCCTTCGGGTTCTCGGTTCAGTAGGCGAGCCCATCAATCAGGAAGCGTGGGAATGGTATCATCACAATATAGGCAAGGATCGATGTCCGATAGTCGACACTTGGTGGCAAACCGAAACCGGTGGCATCATGATTTCACCCTTGGCGGGGATAACGCGCGAGAAGCCTACCTTCGCAACGCTACCGCTTCCCGGAGTGCAACTTGTGTTGGTTGATGCAAATGGAAATATCATCGAAGGAAACGATGTGGAAGGAAATCTCTGCATTTCATTTCCATGGCCCGGTATGCTTCGCACTACTTATGGCGATCATGAAAGGTGTAGGGGCAATTACTTTGCCGCTTATCCAGGTTTATATTTCACGGGTGATGGATGTAGACGAGACGCAGAAGGGTATTACCGTATTATCGGACGGGTTGATGATGTTATCAATGTATCGGGACATCGGTTAGGTACTGCAGAAGTAGAAAACGCCATCAATGAACATCCATTGGTTGTTGAGTCGGCTGTAGTGGGTTATCCTCACGAAATCAAAGGCCAGGGGATCTATGCTTTTGTTATCTGCGAAAGTGCACCGCAAGACGAGGATACTCTCTACAAAGAGGTTTTGGATGTGGTAACTCGTGTAATCGGTCCCATTGCTAAACCCGACAAAATACAAGTGGTTCCGGGTTTACCCAAAACCAGGTCCGGTAAAATCATGCGCCGAATCTTGAGAAAAATCGCAGAACACGATACTACAAACTTGGGAGATACGTCCACGCTTCTTGATCCTGCAGTAGTTGACCAAATAATTTCGGGTGCCAAGTGATGGCCGTATATGAGTATTAAAATTGACCTATGATCCAGTTTCCAGAATCCAAACTGCATGAGTTTCCTTCGGGACTGCGATTGGTTTATCATTACAGCCCAGGTGCAATTTCACATTGTGGCATCATGGTTAATGCAGGCTCAAGGCATGAGCCAGAGAACAAGGCCGGTTTGGCGCATTTCATTGAGCATGTGATTTTCAAAGGGACTGAAAAACGAAATGCCTACCAGGTACTGAATCGCTTGGAGTCAGTTGGCGGCGACTTGAATGCCTACACCACTAAGGAAGAGACTTGCGTGCATGCATCTATGTTGCATATCCACTTTGATCGTGCAGTGGAATTATTGGCCGACATCATTTTTTCGCCATCTTTCCCTGCAAAGGAGGTGGAGGTTGAGAAAGGCGTTGTACTGGATGAAATCAACTCTTACTTGGATAATCCATCAGAACAGATTTTCGATGATTTCGAATGCATGGTTTTTCAAGGTAAGCCACTCGGGAATCCTATCTTGGGCACGGTTGAATCGGTAAAGTCGTTCGTGCGAAAAGACCTCGTTGACTTCACAGCCTTGCACTACAAAACCGATCGCATGGTTGTTTCTTATGTTGGCGCCCTTTCTTTGAATGAGGTTTTGGAGAGCGTGTCCAAGCATATGAACTTCAAACGCCACTCGAAAGCTAATTTTAAAGGTCCAGCTGTTCGATATGGAAGAAAAACCAAAAGGGTGATTGTTGAAAGAAATACAGCACACGATCATTTCATTTCAGGAGGTAAGGCTTTTTCTGCCCACGACTCAAATCGTTTTGCATTGTTCCTGATGAATAATATTTTGGGTGGGCCAGGCATGAGCTCCCGCTTGAACATGAATATCCGTGAGAAATACGGTTACACCTACCAAATCGAGTCAGGGTTCCATACCTTCAGCGATATAGGTTTGTTTCACATATATTTTGCCACCGAAAAAGGGTTTTTCAATAAATGTTTGGAGCTTGTCAGAAAAGAAACTGATAAATTGAGGAATCAGAGAATTGCGGATGCACGATTGGCATCATTTAAATACCAGTTAAAGGGACAAATCGCATTGGGTCAGGAGAACCGAGCAGGCTTCATGTTGAATAACGCCCGTAATGTCGTATTATATGATAGGCCGCTCGATTTAGGCTATGTGATGAGCAAGATTGATCTTGTGAGTTCAAGCGATATCATGGATGTAGCCAACAAGCTGATGAAAGACGAATCCACATTCAGCTTGCACTACAAGTCTGAAAAAGGATAAAACTAAAGCTTCTTAGAATTTTTTACCAAAGGTCACAACAACCCGGGTTTCGCTACGGTTTATTGTAGAGTAGGGCACTGGTTCTCCCTTCAAACTGTAAGGCTTGTAGGCTTCTCCTCGCTCATTGGTTACAAAGCCCAGGTCTAAGTAGTATTTCTTTCCACGATATCCCACGCCACCAGAATAACCAAGCATACTTTGATCAGTCTTGGAATCCACAAGGCTACTTACAAAAGGTGATCCGTAATAAGATATCCCGGCCCGCACAGCGAATGGCTCGTATCTCCATTCTCCGCCAGCCCTGAAGTTGAATGTGGATGATTTGAATTGAGTATTGATGGCTAGGTTTTCCTCTTGAAAGTTGTAGTCACTTGCTTTCAATTTTGCCCTTGGGTATTGTACCATTTCGCCTTCTAAACTAAGTAAGGCCGACTTTCCGAAAACAAATCCCAAACTGGCAATCGATCTCCAGCTTGTATACAATTTGTAAGTGTAGTTGCCTTCAGGAGAAGCGTAGTCAAATGAACCATTTGCAAACTCTGATTGCATCCTGTTAGAATAAATGTCGCTCATGAAAAACCAAGTAGGTGTGTGTACTGCTAATCCTAATCGGAGCCAATCAACCGGCATAACCAGTACTCCGGCTTTCAAATTGAATCCATTTCCAGTAGTGCGCAAGTAGTTTTCATATTTAAGGGCACGGAAATCACGATAAGTAAGAGATGTGTCATTCAAAAAAACGGAACCGTCCTCATCTGTCTCACTATATGATTTATTCTCTTCGTAATCAATGTTTGGGAATCCCATGCTCAGACCCACAAACACATAATCTTCAACCTTGCCTGCCAGTCCAAGTGAAAACTCACCCATATATCCACTGCTTTCTATTGACATCGATTGTGAGATGCCACCATTCGGAATTGCAGAGTTGTACAGGTTTGAATCCGCAGCAGTGGGATTGATTAAATAGGTTTGATATGCCAAGTCGCCATCGAATGGGTATAAGTCGAAAAACTGATTGGAAGGAGTGCCGCCATTGGCATTGATGTTTTCCAGGAAACTATCCAAAATGGAATTTTCTTCATTGCGTCCTTTGAAAGTGATGGAGTTGTTGAAGCTTGCCAAACGGTTGTAAGCAATTCCGAAGGCTATTCCAGATCCGGCACCTCCTTCTTTTTGGGAACCCGATGCCAATACCACTCCTAGGTTCGGGACATCTACATCGAATCGATCATCGAGTGTGCGTGTTCCACCAAAGTCTGACTTATAATTTCGCCCTGCAAATCCAAGAGATACTGAGAAGTCTGATTTGCGGTAGATGCCTAAACCGGCAGGGTTGGTAGATAGGCATGTGTAGTCGCCGCCCAATGCACCAAATGCGCCCCCCATAGCTAAGGATCGTGCCGTAGGGCCAATCATGGTTTGACTGTAGCGCAGGGCATCAATTTCATTTTGTGCAGCTGCAATTGAAGGTAAAAAAAGGCATGCGATGAGCATGCCTTTGATTTGATTTTTCATTTGGATTGACATCCTTGATGTTTTTTATTTCTTAATTAACGACCCTTTCTCCCATTTGATCCACTGCTACCGCTACCTGAACTACCTCTCGATGGAGTTGATGGAGTCGATCTGCTCGGACTGGAGTTGTTAATGCTTCCACCGCTGTTGCGAGGCTCAGGTTTTGACTGATAACTGTTATTTTTTGGCGCTGAGTTGCTGGGAGCTGATGGTCTTGGTTCTGGGCGCGACTCATAACTGTTTCCGCGTGGAGCGCTGCCGCCATTGTTGCGAGGCTCAGGTTTTGATTCGTAACTATTTCCACGAGGACTTGGTGATGATGGCCTTGGTTCAGGTCGTGACTCGTAACTATTGCTTCTTGGGTTGCTATTGCTTGGCGATGATGGGCGAGGATCCGAGTTGTAGCTGTTTCCACGAGGGTTGCTATTACTTGGTGATGAAGGTCGTGGGTCCGAGTTGTAATTGTTACCTCTAGGATTGCTGTTGGTAGGTGATGATGGACGAGGATCAGATTCGTAACTATTCCCGCGAGGGTTGCTATTAGAAGGAGAAGATGGGCGAGGGTCAGTGTCGTAGCTGTTACCACGAGGGTTGCTATTGGAAGGAGCCGCAGGCCTTGGATCAGAATTGTAATTGTTGTTCCGAGGATTCATATCGTTTGACCTTGGATCGGTAGAATTCATATTACCGTTAGACCTGGGGTTACTGTTAGATGGATTCGGCCTAACATCATTTGTATTCGAGTTGCCACGGACAGGAGTTGAACCATCGTCAATTGATTTAGGGTTTCCTGAGGCTGGATTGGTTACATCCCTGCCGGTACCGTTTCCTTTGGATGGCATATCATTACTTCCAGGAGCCATTGGTCTTGGGTCAGGCTTTGCGGTATTCACTCTACCTGAACCAGCGTTATCGGCAGGTTTTGGAGTATAGTTGCGAGGGTTCGGATTGTTGTCGGCAGGCTTTGGAGTATAGTTGCGAGGTGTACTCTGGTAAAGATTGCCAACGGTGTTGGTAGTAGTGCCTGAACTGGCCAAGCTGCTGCCTCCACGGCGACGGGGACCATAGTAGTAACTGGTGTTATCGTAACTGTTGAAGTAATACGGGTTATAGTAGTTGCCGTAATATCCATCGTAATATCCATTCCAGTATCCATTGGAATATCCGTGATTATACCCGTGATTATATCCTCCCCAATAAGAGTAGTATGGGGAATAGTAATATGGGTTATAACCTGGGGCATACCAAGGATTGTATCCGTAATAGCCGGCAGGGGTATAGCAATAATTGTAGTAAACACCATAGGTGGGCCTCCACCAACGGTATCCAAGGTAAATGCTTACACCGTATGACACAGGATTATAGTCGTACCAGTAGGAGTTGGTGTAGTAGTCATTGTAGTAACCGTAACCATACCCAACATTGGTATGAAACCTTCTGATGCGAGATGAATAAGCATAGTCATAGTAGTCATCCTCATTGTAATAATTGTTGGTAACATAAGTGTTACCTCCAGAGGTAGTGTAGCTACTTGAAGACGGCTGGCTGGAACTGTAATTGTTGGAATTACTGTTGTTGCCATCAGAAACATTTCCTTGGTTGTCTTGATTGCCATAATCGAATCTCGGATCATTACCTCCGTTATCCTGGTTGCCGTTGTTGGCGTCCTGGTTGGCAGAAGTGTAATCCGATGCCTGAGTGTTTCCTCCTGTGTTGGATGGCGCATCCGAAGATGAATAATATACATCATCATAGTCGCCGGAACGAGGAATCCTAGGCGAAGTACAGGCGCTCACCAATATGGTGGCGATGGCGGTGGTTAACATGAACGGTTTCATGGCCGTTGATTTTTAGAGGGTTATACCTTTTTGATAAGACTTCCGAATTGGTTATGTGCCATAAGTTTCGGAACTTTGTGACAACAAATCAAATACCATACCAATCTTTTAATCCTTCTCAAAAATATCCAATGGGAAAAGAAATCACAAGCAGGGCCGACAATTATGCCGAATGGTACCAAGATTTAGTGATCAAAGCCGATTTGGCTGAAAACTCCGCTGTTCGCGGATGTATGGTAATCAAGCCATACGGATATGCCATTTGGGAGAAGATGCAGCAAGCTCTTGATAAAATGTTCAAGGATACCGGGCACGTGAATGCCTACTTTCCGATGTTCATACCCAAGTCGTTTTTCTCCAAAGAGGCTGCACATATCGAGGGGTTTGCCAAAGAGTGCGCTGTGGTTACCCACTATCGACTAAGGAATTCTCCCGATGGTAAAGGCATTGAAGTAGATCCGGAGGCCAAGTTGGAGGAAGAACTGGTGGTTAGGCCTACTTCCGAAACAATAATTTGGAACACCTATAGAAATTGGATTCAATCATATCGTGATCTGCCAATTTTGGTAAATCAATGGGCCAATGTGGTTCGTTGGGAAATGCGTACTCGCTTG
>JBJTQS010000292.1:0-18132 GCA_046075765.1 Bacteroidota bacterium | reverse complement strand
CTTACAGCGTGCCACTCAAGGCAAAGCTTAAGCTTTATTGTACCGATCCCGATCACGAGGATTTCGAGACCATCATTCAGGATGTGTACCTCGGAACCATTCCTTACATGACTCCGAAAGGCACTTTCGTGATTAATGGTGCAGAGCGTGTAATTGTATCACAGCTGCACCGTTCACCTGGTGTGTTTTTCGGCCAAAGCCGCCACGCCAACGGAACAAAACTTTACTCCGCACGTGTAATCCCTTTCAAGGGTTCTTGGATTGAATTCGCTACCGACATCAACAACGTGATGTATGCGTATATCGATCGTAAAAAGAAATTCCCTGTTACCACATTGCTTCGCGCAATAGGATACCAAACCGATAAAGACATTCTTGAGATTTTCGGATTGGCAGATGAACTCAAAGTAAGCAAGGCCGCCCTTAAGAAAGCTGTAGGACGTAAGCTTGCTGCTCGTGTTCTAAAGTCATGGGTTGAGGATTTCGTTGATGAGGATACCGGTGAGGTGGTTTCTATCGAGCGTAACGAGGTTATCCTTGAACGCGAAACGGTTTTGGAAGATGACCATATCGACATGATCGCTGACAGCGGCGTTAAAACCGTTATCCTTCATAAGGAAGACGCGAATTCTGCTGACTATGCCATCATCTACAATACCCTTCAAAAAGACACTTCCAACTCTGAAAAAGAGGCTGTAGAACATATCTACTTCCAACTTCGTAATGCACAGCCACCCGATGAAGAGACCGCTCGCGGCATCATCGACAAATTGTTTTTCTCTGACAAGCGCTATGATTTAGGTGAAGTAGGACGTTACCGTATCAACCGCAAGCTCGGTCTCGAAACCGCGGAAGATGTGAAAGTTCTTACCAAGCAAGATATCATTTGCATTATCAAATACCTCATTCAGCTGATCAATTCCAAAGCTGATGTGGATGATATTGATCACTTGAGCAACCGTCGTGTACGTACCGTTGGCGAACAACTCTATGCCCAGTTCGGTGTTGGTTTGGCTCGTATGGCTCGCACCATCCGTGAGCGTATGAACGTTCGTGATAACGAGGTGTTCACTCCTGCGGATCTGATCAATGCCAAGACACTGTCTTCAGTAATCAACTCTTTCTTCGGCACCAACCAGCTGTCCCAGTTCATGGATCAAACCAATCCATTGGCTGAGATCACCCACAAGCGCCGCCTCTCGGCACTCGGACCAGGTGGTCTTTCACGTGAGCGTGCTGGTTTCGAAGTCCGCGACGTACACTACACACACTATGGCCGTTTGTGTACGATCGAGACTCCTGAAGGTCCGAACATCGGACTTATTTCATCGCTCTGCGTTTATGCGAAAATCAACAACTTAGGATTCATCTCCACCCCATACCGTACCATTGCATCTGGTAAAGTGGAGGTTGAAAAACCTGTCGTTTATTTGACTGCTGAGGAGGAGGATGCCAAGGTTATTGCGCAAGCTGTTTCCAACTTCGATGATAAGGGTAAATTCCAAGACGCGCGTATCAAAGCCCGTTATGAAGGTGACTTCCCCGAAGTTGAACCTGAGAAACTCCAGTTGATGGACGTTGCTCCCAACCAGATCGCTTCCATTGCCGCATCACTCATTCCCTTCTTGGAGCATGATGATGCCAACCGCGCCCTGATGGGATCGAACATGCAACGTCAAGCTGTTCCATTGCTCCGTCCCGAGTCGCCTGTAGTAGGAACAGGCCTGGAAGGAATCGTTGTTCGTGACTCTCGCGTATTGGTGAATGCCGAGCACGATGGTATGGTTGAATACGTTGATGCCACTCAAATCGTTATTCGTAGCGTTAGAACGGATGAAGAGAAGTTGGTGAGCTTCGACGATGATTTGAAAACATACAACCTTACGAAGTTCCAGAAGACCAACCAGAATACCTGTGTCAACTTGAAGCCTATCGTTCGCAAGGGTGAGAAGGTGAAAGCCGGACAAGTACTTTGCGAAGGATATGCAACCCAAGATGGCGAATTAGCCCTTGGACGTAACTTGAAAGTGGCATTCATGCCTTGGAAAGGTTACAACTTCGAAGATGCCATCGTTATCTCCGAGCGCGTGGTTCGTGAAGATATTTTCACCTCCATACACGTGGATGAGTACAGTATCGAAGTGCGTGATACCAAGCGCGGGTTGGAAGAGCTTACTGCGGATATTCCCAATGTAAGTGAGGAGGCTACTCGTGAGTTGGATGACAACGGATTGATCCGCGTGGGTGCTGAAGTTCATGAAGGAGATATCTTGATCGGAAAAATCACGCCGAAAGGCGAGACCGATCCTTCTCCTGAAGAGAAGCTGCTTCGTGCAATCTTCGGCGATAAAGCAGGTGACGTTAAGGACGCTTCATTGAAAGTACCACCATCTGTTAGAGGCGTTGTGATTGATAAGAAACTTTTCGCTCGTGCAGTTAAGGATAAGAGTGGTAAGAGCGACGAGAGGACCGTTATCGCCAAGATCGATGCCGAGCAGGACAAGGCTCTTGCTGAACTCAAAGTAAAGTTAGTAGAGAAGCTTTTCACTTTGGTAAGCGGTAAGACGTCTCAAGGTGTGATGGACAACTTCAAAGAAACTTTGGTGCCTAAAGGAGCCAAGTTCACACAGAAGCTACTATCTGATTTGGATTACACCAACATCAACCCTAACAAGTGGACTACTGACAAGGACAAGAACGACCAGATCAAGCGTCTGCTTCACAATTACAACATCAAAGTGAATGATGTTATCGGAGGTTTCAAGCGTCGCAAATTCGCCATTCAGGTAGGTGACGAACTGCCATCCGGCATCATGCAGTTGGCTAAGGTTTACATCGCTAAGAAGCGTAAGCTTAAGGTCGGTGATAAGATGGCTGGTCGTCACGGTAACAAGGGTATCGTTGCCCGTATTGTTCGTGATGAGGATATGCCATACTTGGAAGATGGAACACCAGTTGACATCGTATTGAATCCGCTTGGCGTACCATCTCGTATGAACCTTGGTCAGATTTATGAAACCGTTCTCGGTTGGGCCGGTCAGAAATTGGGAGTGAAATTCGCAACCCCGATTTTCGATGGTGCTACCATGGCTGATATCGATTCTTATACTGAAAAGGCTGGCATCCCTCGCTATGGCTCCACTTATCTACATGATGGTGGAACAGGGGAGAGGTTCGATCAGCCTGCTACCGTAGGTATCATCTATATGTTGAAACTCGGTCACATGGTTGATGATAAGATGCACGCCCGTTCAATCGGACCATACTCCCTCATCACTCAGCAGCCGCTTGGTGGTAAGGCGCAGTTCGGAGGTCAGCGTTTCGGAGAGATGGAGGTTTGGGCTATCGAAGCATTCGGAGCAGCAAACATTCTTCAAGAGCTTCTTACTGTCAAGTCCGATGATGTGATGGGACGCGCCAAAGCGTACGAGTCAATCGTTAAAGGCGAAAACCTCGGCACACCAGGCATCCCTGAGTCATTCAACGTATTGTTGCACGAGTTGCGCGGATTGTGTTTGAAGGTTACTCTAGAG
Source organism: Bacteroidota bacterium (assembly GCA_046075765.1). GTDB lineage: Bacteria > Bacteroidota > Bacteroidia > AKYH767-A > OLB10 > JALRAP01. The sequence continues at coordinate 14,599 of JBJTQS010000292.1, read as the reverse complement.
TAATTCTTTTGAACATAGTTTGTGAAACCGTTTCATTAACCTAAGAATTCAACCCAAATGGCCAATAAGAAAGAAGTAAAACTCAAAAGCAATTTCTCGAAGATCATCATCAGCCTTTCTTCTCCAGAGCATAACCTGGAGCAGTCGAGTGGTGAGGTTTTGAAGCCCGAGACCATCAACTACCGCACCTATAAGCCGGAGCGTGATGGATTGTTCTGCGAAAGGATTTTCGGTCCTGTTAAGGATTGGGAATGTCATTGTGGTAAATACAAGCGTATCCGTTACAAGGGTATCGTTTGTGACCGATGCGGTGTTGAGGTGACAGAGAAAAAAGTTCGCCGTGAGCGCATGGGGCACATCCAGTTGGTAGTGCCTGTTGCCCACATTTGGTATTTCCGTTCTCTACCCAATAAGATCGGCTATCTGTTAGGATTGCCTACTAAGAAGCTTGATCAGATCATCTATTATGAGCGTTATGTGGTGATTCAACCTGGTGTTAAAGCCGAGGAAGGTGTTCAGCACATGGATTTCCTGGATGAGGACACCTATCTGAACATACTTGATACGCTTCCCAAGGAAAATGCATATTTGGATGATACCGATCCGAACAAGTTCATCGCCAAGATGGGTGCAGAAGCCTTGCATGAATTATTGTCGCGATTGGATTTGGACGATTTGTCCTACAGATTGCGTTACCAAGCCAGCACCGAAACGTCGCAGCAGCGCAAAAACGAAGCACTCAAGCGCTTGCAAGTTGTTGAAGCGTTTCGTCAAGCAAACGAGCACATCGAAAACCGTCCCGAGTGGATGATTGTGAAAGTTGTGCCTGTTATCCCACCTGAATTACGCCCTCTTGTTCCATTGGATGGCGGACGATTTGCTACATCCGATTTGAACGACCTGTATCGCAGGGTAATCATCCGTAATAATCGTTTGAAGCGTCTGCTTGAAATCAAGGCGCCAGACGTAATCTTGCGTAACGAGAAGCGTATGCTTCAAGAATCTGTCGATTCACTCTTCGACAATTCCCGTAAGATGAATGCGGTGAAGACTGAGTCGAACCGCGCATTGAAATCGCTTTCGGACTCCCTCAAAGGTAAACAAGGTCGTTTCCGTCAAAACTTGTTGGGTAAGCGTGTTGATTACTCCGCTCGTTCGGTAATTGTCGTTGGACCTGAAATGAAGTTGCACGAGTGCGGACTTCCCAAGGACATGGCTGCCGAGCTTTTCAAGCCGTTTATCATCCGCAAGATGATTGAGCGTGGTATCGTCAAGACTGTAAAATCGGCCAAAAAGATAGTTGATCGCAAAGAGGCTATCGTATGGGACATCTTGGAGAATGTGTTGAAAGGACACCCTGTTCTTCTCAATCGCGCTCCGACCCTCCACCGCCTCGGTATCCAAGCCTTCCAGCCTAAGCTGATTGAAGGAAAAGCTATCCAGTTGCATCCTTTGGTGTGTACTGCATTCAACGCCGACTTCGACGGTGACCAGATGGCCGTGCACGTTCCATTAGGAAACGCAGCCATTTTGGAAGCACAAATGCTGATGTTGGCATCTCACAACATCCTAAACCCTGCCAATGGTGCCCCTGTTACCGTTCCTTCGCAGGACATGGTATTGGGTCTTTACTATATGACCAAAGGTCGCAAGAACGATGGCTCTGTACTGGTAAGAGGTGAAGGACTTTGTTTCTATTCTCCTCAAGAGGTAATCATTGCCTTCAATGAGAAGCGTGTTGATTTGCACGCTTGGATTAAAGTGAAAACCAATGTGCGTACTGAGGAAGGCATTGTAAATAAACTCATCGAAACCACTGTAGGTCGAGTATTGTTCAACCAGGTTGTTCCCAAAGATGTTGGTTATATCAATGAGCTTCTGACTAAGAAGTCACTGCGTGATATCATCAGTCAGGTATTGAAGCGCACAGGTATCGCCAAAGCTTCTGCGTTCCTAGATGATATCAAGGAGCTTGGTTTCAAGATGGCATTCAAGGGCGGCATTTCATTTAACCTGAATGATGTAATGATTCCGGTTCAAAAGGCCGAAATCGTTCAGAAGGCAAACAATGAAGTGGACGAAGTTCGTGGTAACTTCAACATGGGATTCATTACTCCCAACGAACGTTACAACCAGATCATCGATATTTGGACACGTGCAAACTCTCGCATCACGGATACGCTCATGAAGCAGCTTTCAACCGATCGTCAAGGCTTCAATGCGGTATATATGATGTTGGATTCAGGTGCCCGTGGTTCCAAAGAGCAGATCAAACAGCTCGGTGGTATGAGGGGGCTGATGGCCAAGCCGCAGAAGACCGGCGCAAGTGGTGGTGAGATCATCGAAAATCCGATCTTATCCAACTTCAAAGAAGGTCTCTCGATCTTGGAATACTTCATCTCTACGCACGGTGCTCGTAAAGGTCTAGCCGATACGGCCCTTAAAACCGCTGACGCTGGTTACTTGACACGTCGTTTGGTTGACGTGGCTCAAGATGTGATCATCACTGATGTTGATTGTGGTACGCTTCGTGGATTAGCTGAAACCGCACTCAAGAATAATGAAGAGGTTGTGGAGTCGCTCTACGACCGTATTTTGGGTCGCGTTTCAGTTCATGACATTTACCATCCGCTCACAGGTGAGCTCATGATTGAGTCTGGTGCTGAATTCACCGAAGACATTGCTGATGCAATTGAGAAATCTCCGATAGAAACCGTTGAAATCCGTTCCGTACTCACTTGCGAGTCGAAGATGGGTGTTTGCGGCAAGTGTTACGGTCGTAACCTTGCAACAGGCCGCATGGTTTGTAAAGGTGAGGCTGTCGGTGTTATCGCCGCTCAGTCAATCGGTGAGCCTGGTACACAGCTTACACTTCGTACTTTCCACGTGGGTGGTACGGCATCCCGTTCAGCAACTGAATCTCAGTTGTTGGCCAAGTTTGGCGGTGTATTGGAATTCGAAGAAGTTCGAACCATTGCCAGCAAGTCCGGAAAGAACAACGTTGAGGTTGTGTTGGGTCGTTCAGGTGAGGTTCGTATTATCGACCCTACCACCAAGGCGGTACTTGCTACCAATAACATCCCATACGGTTCAACGCTTCATGTTAAAAACGGTAAGCAGGTTGAAAAAGGTCAGCTCATTTGCGAATGGGATCCATACAACGCTGTTATCGTTTCCGAAATCGGTGGTAAAATCGAATTCGAACATATTGAAGAGAACATCACATTCCGTGAGGAATCTGATGAGCAAACAGGATATAAAGAGAAGGTTATCATTGATAGTCGTGACCGAACCAAGAACCCTGTGATCAAAATTATGACTGATGGTCGTAGCAAGGAGATGTTGAAAGCATATAACATTCCGGTTGGAGCTCACATCGTAGTGAACGAAGGTCAATCTGTTGAAGGCGGCCAGGTGTTGGTTAAGATTCCTCGAACTACTGGTAAGTCTGGTGATATCACTGGTGGTCTGCCAAGGGTAACCGAATTGTTCGAAGCTCGTAATCCTTCTAACCCTGCGGTTGTATCTGAAATCGATGGTGTTGTATCTTACGGAGGAATCAAGCGTGGTAATCGTGAAATCGTCATTACTTCACGTGATGGGGATGTGAAGAAATATCTCGTTCCTCTTTCCAAGCACATCCTCGTACAGGATAACGACTTTATCCGCGCAGGCTCTCCGCTCTCAGATGGTGCTATCACGCCTTCTGATATCCTAAGCATCAAAGGGCCAGCTATGGTTCAGGAATATCTTGTAAATGAAATCCAAGAGGTTTATCGCTTACAAGGTGTGAAAATCAACGATAAGCACTTCGAGGTGATTGTTCGCCAGATGATGCGTAAGGTTGTTATTGAAGATCCGGGCGATACCAAGTTCCTCGAGAAAGAGCATGCAAATAAGATCGATTTCATGGAGGAGAACGACAGCATCATCGACAAGATGGTGGTGATGGATCCAGGTGATTCTTCTACTTTCAAGCAAGGACAGATGGTCAGTATCCGTAGGCTGCGTGACGAGAATTCCATGTTGAAGCGTAAGGATTTGAAGATTGTGGAAGCCCGTCCTGCGGTAGCTGCTACTTCTGTTCCATTGCTCCAAGGGATCACTCAGGCGTCATTGCATACGAAGAGCTGGATTTCTGCCGCATCCTTCCAAGAGACAACCAAAGTGCTCAATGAAGCCGCTATTGCTGGTAAAGTTGATCACTTGCTTGGTCTGAAGGAAAACGTAATCGTTGGTCACTTGATTCCTGCCGGTACAGGCTTGCGTGAATACGAAAAACTCATCGTAGGATCTCAAGAGGAGTACGACTTGCTGATGGCATCCAAAAAGGCCGCGCAAGAGCAGAAGGTTGAAGGTTGATAACAACAACTCATGTAATGCAATAATTATTGGACTGCCGGTTGAATTTCAGCCGGCAGTCTTTTTAATAACTCAATTTTTTAAAGATAAATCCATGGAAGAAAATCAAAACAATCAACTGAGCATTGAGCTTTCAGAAGAAATGGCTGAAGGTGTTTATAGTAACTTGGCCATCATCACTCATAGCAATAGCGAATTTGTGATCGACTTTATCAAGGTAATGCCAGGCATCCCCAAGGCAAAAGTGAAATCCAGGATAGTACTTACACCGCAGCATGCTAAGCGCCTTTTGATGGCTTTGGGCGATAATATTTCAAAGTTTGAGGCGGTTCATGGCACCATCAAAAACACCGAGGGAATGACTGTTCCAATGAACTTCGGTGGACCAACAGCACAGGCTTGATTAATCAAGAGCCCGTTTATTGAAAAGAATATATCCGAAATGGAATAAAAGGGAGAAAGGTTCTTTTCTTCTTTCATAGTAATTGAGCGAAAGGTTTGCCGGACCCAATGGGGTATGGTAAACTAAGCCCGCAACAGCAATTGTGGACCTTGTTTCCAGTGCACTGCCATATTTTGCCTTATCAAAGTTGTTAGACAATATTTCTTGAAAAGGTTGGAATAAATAAGCCTCCCCACGGAACTCAAGGCCCTTGGTTATTTCAGTAACTGTTTTAAGTCCAAGTCCAACGTAGTTGTGGGCTCTATACGGTTCTAAAAATAATGTTTGCGACTGTGGAGTTGGTTGAAATGAAGGAGCCATCAATGCGGTTGCCGTATAATTGGCCATGAATGGCTGGTTTGAAAAAACGAGTTCGTTGAAATATCCGAGCTTGAATACTCCTATTTTTTTAAACCAATTGTCGTAGGTGATTTTCATCTGCATCCATTGGTGTGTTATTGATACCGTATCTACAAAGAAACCCGTAGAGCCAGGTGTCGTATTTTCGCGCGCGTTTACTAATCTTCCAGCGATCATAAAGCGTGTGCCTTCCGATGCATACATTTTCCTATTCAACGAGTTCCTGTCGAAATTGACACCAATCGTCGCTCCCTCTAATTTGGTTTCATCACTTACATCATCCTGGGAAAAAAATCTTGTTTGATAATACTTGTTCTGTAATCTGATGTAACCGATAGAGGTTACAAGTTTTGCTCTGTTACGGGCTGGAAAGCCGAAATTTGCTCCGTAGAATTGGTCTGTTTGAACCAAGTATGCGGGTTTGATATCATTCAGCAAAGCACTGCTTGAACGGAAAAAATCAAATCGGTTTATGATAGCAGAGGGCTCTAAATACCAACTGAAACGACCTTTGATGTCATACCGCATGTTTAGCGATGCGGAATTGTATAATTTGCCGAAATACAGATCGGTTGAAAGTGATAGGGAGTTCTTGCGCCAAATCTGATAATTGAGACCAATAAAGGCTTGGTTTATCGGGCTTGATGATACGTTGCCACCGATTTCCGCACTCAAATCACTTTCTTTTTTCACAAGTAGATTCATGTCAAACTTGCCTGTGCCCTTATTGTATTTCAAAGTAGGGAACGCAGATTTCATATTCTTATCGGTAATCAATCTGAAGTAGGCCGGACGAAGTTTCTCGAGGGTTACATAGTTTTTGTCGGATGGCCTAAGGATTTTTCTGATGTATGACTCCTGAAACTCATTTAATCCTGTTGCATTGATGGAGTCGATCTCGAGTTTCGCAAAGCCGGATTTAAATGCATTCCGCCTGGTTTCCAAATTGTCAATAGTGGTCAATTTCTCTGAGTTTGGTGCCTTTGACTGAATGTTTTCTATCATCCGCAAAGTGTAATTATAACCCGAGTCAATAGCTGCCTTCACACTGTTGAAATCAAACACACTGATTTCGCTCAAGTCTGGATGTATCATCACATCAGACTCCCTAGGCAAGGTGTAATTAGAAGGCTGAACCATCAGTGTCATGAACATCGACATGAAATCATCTTCGAATGGCACATCAGCATATGAACCAGCATTTACACCAATGATAATATCGGGGTTGAATTCTTTCAGCATGACATCGGTGGGGAAGTTGTTGTATAGTCCGCCGTCAAAAAGTATTTGGTCGTTTATAGTAACCGGTGTAAAATATAGTGGGTATGCCATGGATGCTCTTACGGCAAGTGGCAAATCACCATCGCTGAAAACCTTAGGTGATCGCGATTTGATATCAGAGGCCACGCATCTGAATGGTATAAACAGACTGTCAAAGTCATAGTCGGCTTTTGCGATTGCTTGAGACATGGTTTCCATCAGCATAAAGTCTGTACGCGCAGAGTTTACAACGCTGATGGGCAGTCTGGCCTTTAGTGTAGAGTCGAGCGAGAATTTAACGGTTACCCACGAGGCGTCAGGGTCTTGCTTGTTGAAATAATAATCAAGGTTTTCTCCGATTTTCCCGGTAACCCAATCTCGGAACTGATCTGACAAAACGATTCTTTCGATCTCAACTGGAGATAGTCCCGCTGCATAATACGCTCCGATGATAGCCCCGGCAGAGGTTCCTGTAATGCAATCGATTTTGATGTTGTTTTCCTCCAGGGCTTTCAATACACCTATGTGGGCCATGCCACGAACACCTCCGCCACTCAATACCAAGCCAGTCTTCTGGGACATACTAGTCGAATGGACCACCAGCAAGCCGAAGAATACTATCCATGAAATCAATATCCTATTCATTTGCTTCATGCTTTCACTATCGGCATTAAGGAGCTTGAAACTGAATTGAAGTAATCTGGGGCTTGCACCAAGCGGGATCCATACCAGGAGAAATATGTGCCATCTACCAACAAAACGGTGCTGTTTGGAAGTGCTTGAGAAAACAATCTCACATGTTCATCCTTAAATGGGAAGGGCTCCGAAGAAAGCAATACCACTTCAGGATTTAATGCTTGCAGTTCCTCTATGGTGGTAGTAGGATAGCGCGTTTGTGATGCAAAAACATTTTCAAAGCCAATCCTACACAACATGTCGTTTATGAAGGTGCTGTTGGCTGCCACCATCATGGGATTGTTCCAAATCATATAGGCCACTTTGGTTCTTGGAACAGCTTTGAGCTTGGCAAAATTATTTTTGATGCTTTCCAACATGGATTGTGCAGCAACATGTCGATCAAGCAAAATGCCAAGTTCATGAATGAGGTTGGTGGCGTCATCCAAAGTGTTCACCTCGCTGATCCAAACGGGTGCTTGGGTCGCCAATGCTTCGATGTCGGTTCGTGTGTTCTCCTCTTTGCATCCGATTATCAAGTCAGGCTGCAATTCCATTACCCGGTCTATATGTACGTTTTTTGTGCCACCTATTTTTTTAACGGCATCCACTTTATTTTCAGGATGGATACAAAAACGCGTGATGCCAACTATTTCATCGGCGGCACCTAAGTCAAACAAGAGTTCAGTGATAGAGGGGACCAAGGATACAATTCTCTTAGGAGGAAATGTATCCAACCGGACCTTTCGTTTCAACTGGTCTTCGAATAAGGGCATTTTCAATTATTGGGCATCCGGCAAGTATCCCTTGCTTCGCATCCAATCGTCGTTGAATATTTTGCCAAGGTATCGGGTTCCATGGTCATGGAAAATGATCACTACGGTTTCGCCTTCCTTGAAGTTGTCTTTCAACTGAAGCAATCCAGCCATCGCTGATCCGCAGGAGTTACCTACCCATATTCCTTCTTGGCGTACAATCTCGCGAGTCATTAATGCAGCATCCTTATCTGTAACCTTTTCGAAATGGTCGATCAGGTCAAAGTCTACATTTTTCGGTAGGAAATCTTCACCGATGCCTTCAGTAACATAAGGGTAAATCTCATTCTTATCGAAGATGCCTGTCTCTTTGTATTTTTTGAAAACAGAGCCGTAAGTATCAATGCCCCATACTTTGAGGTTTGGATTTTTTTCTTTGAGAAAGCGTGCAGTACCACAAATGGTTCCTCCTGTTCCAACACCTACTACAAAATGGTCAACCTTGCCTTCGGTTTGAGCCCAAATCTCAGGTCCTGTTGTTTCATAGTGTGCCTTGGCATTCGAAGGGTTGTCGTATTGGTTTGGATAAAATGAGTTTGGTATCTCCCTGTTTTTTTGTGCTGCAACGGAATAGTATGACCTCGGGTCTTCGGGCTCAACGTTGGTCGGACAAACAATAACCTCAGCACCGAAAGCCCTCAAGGCATCCACTTTTTCTTTGCTTTGCTTATCGGTTGTGGTGAAAATGCATTTGTAACCTTTCACAATTGCTGCAATGGCAAGTCCCATGCCCGTGTTACCGGAAGTTCCTTCGATGATGGTTCCCCCTGGCTTCAGAATGCCCGCAGCTTCCGCATCTTCAATCATTTTAAGGGCCATTCTGTCTTTGATGGAGTTGCCCGGATTAAAGGTCTCAACTTTGGCCAGAACAGTGGCCTTTACATCTTTGGTGATTCTGTTGATCTTCACCATCGGCGTGTTTCCGATGGCTCCCAATATGTTTTGGTAATACATAGTGTAAACTAATGATTTAGAGCACAAAAATAGTAAATATGGGGTGCTTTGGCAATACTTGGGTGTTAGACGGCCAGTTTACTCGAAGCGCAAGGTTTTGGATGGTCTGATGCTTGCGATTATCAATGATGGTCCGATCAACATCAATAGGCAAACCAGCAAAGTTCCTAAGTTCAAAAGAGCTAAATCTAAAAACGAGATATGTACAGGCACTTTGGAAACGTAATAGGACTCTTCCGATAATGTGATGAAACCGTATTGGCTTTGCAGCAAACCCAAGCCCACGCCGATGAGGTTTCCAATGAGAAGCCCTTTAGCGATGATCGGCATAGAGAGCCTGATGAAAATATTTCGAATCAATGCATCCTTGGCCCCAATTGCTTTTAATACACCGATCATTCGGGTGCGGTTCAGGATGATGATTAATAAGGTGGATACCATACTAACCCCCGAAACCGCCATGATCAGGATGATGATGATGACAACATTCGTGTTTTGCAAATCGAGCCAATTAAAAATTTGCGGATACAGCTCCTCGATGGAGGTGGCTTGATAGGCGAAGCCGGCTTTTGAGTGTATCTCTTTTATTTTATTTTGGTTTTTGATTCCCTCCGCCAGTATTACCTCGACGCCGCCAGCTTGGTTTTCATCCCATCCATTCAGCTTTCGCACCAATTGGATGTCACAAAACCCATATAGCTTGTCAAACTCTCCTAGGCCTGTATTGTAAATACCGGTGATGGCCATCTTTCTGACCCTTGGCGGATCTTCAATGAAATAAATGGTGATGGTGTCATTTGTTTTTAGTCGCAGAGCGGATGCTACTTGAGACGAAATCACCACCTCCTTTATCGATCCAGAATCGCTTTGGCCAATCCTGGGTAGTCGCCCACTCTCTATATGTTTGGCGATAAAAGATAAATCGTATTTCTGATCAACCCCCTTCAGTACGATTCCTAAAATATCGCTTTCAGTTTTGATTATGCCGGCCTTGGAGGCATACGACTGAAAATTTTGAATTCCTGAAATGCCGGCGAGTTTTTTTTGAAGTTCGGATGCATTAACAGGAGTCTCCGTGTAGGAGTCGTTGGACCCGAATTCAGTGATTCGAACATCCGCACCAAAACCTCTAACCTTATCTTCAATCTCTTTTTTGAATCCAGTCACCACCATAATGGATATGGTCATTACGGCCATCCCTAATGCAATGGCCAACATAGAAACACGTGTAAGTGTGTTCTCTGATTTCTTGTTTTCGGAACCTCGTCCCAAAACCTTTGATGTGATGAATCCTGCCAGTCCCACTTTATAACTTACGAATTGTCGGGTTTATTTCTGAATTTAGGGTCCATCAATCCAACCCTTACAATGCCTAAAATTAGTCAATTCCTTTTGATACTCTCCATAATTGCCGCTTGGTTGTCATGCTCGGGAATCACTAATCCGAGAGTGACTTCCAATGAAAAGGACTCCTCAGCTCCAATTTCATTAACTGCCAATGAAAAGGATTCAATAATCATTGGAGCTCAACGGACTGAAAGCTATCTGCCATTACTGAAGGGGAAAAAGGTCGCTGTAATAGCCAATCAGACTTCAGTGGTTAACGGACAACATCTCGTAGATCTTTTGATTGCTCAAAAAGTAGATGTGATGCGAGTGTTTGCCCCAGAACATGGCTTTAGGGGAGAGGCGGGACCGGGCGACAAGGTTGCTTCCGGCATAGATAACAAAACCGGATTGCCAGTGGTTTCGCTTTATGGATCCAAACGCAGGCCTTCAAAAGAGGATTTGGAACAAATCGATGTGGTAGTTTTCGATATCCAAGACGTAGGCGCTCGCTTCTACACCTACATTTCTACTTTGCACTATATGATGGAAGAGTGCGCGCTTTATGGCATAACCGTAATTGTATTGGATAGACCTAATCCGAATGGTTTTTATGTGGATGGCCCTGTGCTCGACTCGGCATTTTCCTCTTTTGTAGGCGTAGCTCCAATACCCATCGTGCATGGATTAACTGTGGGTGAATATGCGAAAATGGTTCTAGGAGAGGGGTGGCTTAAAGAAGGACGAAGATGCCAACTACAGGTGGTTACTATGATGAATTATTCACATGTCAAAGAATACGCGCTCCCAATAAATCCGTCGCCGAATTTAACTTCAATGGATGCCATCTTGCTTTATCCAACCTTATGTTTATTTGAAGGAACGGTTATTTCAGTTGGAAGAGGCACCCCTTATCCCTTTACCTGCATGGGATTTCCAGGATATACTGAAGGTAAGATGCAGCTCACCCCTGTTGAAATTCCTGGAGTGATCAAAGATCCGCCATTCGAGGGGGTAATGTGTAATGCCAAAAATCTAAAGCCAGAGGTTGCCCGAATTAAAAAGGAGCGCCGATTGATGCTTGAATGGGTGTTGGAGATGTACAAGGCTTACCCTGAAAAGGAAAAATTCTTTAATCCGTTTTTTGGAAAACTGGCTGGCAACGATTTGTTACGAAAACAGATTGAACAAGGTTTGAGCGCCGAAGAAATCCGAGCCTCTTGGCAACCCTCTTTGAGTAACTACAAATTGAAGCGTAAAAAGTATTTGCTATACCCCGATTAAAACGGAAAAGGAGGCTTTCGGCCTCCTAATCCATAGATTCAAATTACCATTACAACTTTGTTAATCTCTCTGACGAGATGCCGTTACGGTTGCTCAGGCGTACGAAGTACAGTCCTGATGCAAAGTCAGACACATCCAATGTATATTGTGTTTTATCTTCTGTAGATATGATTTGTGTTTTGAACACTTCACGTCCACTCAGATTTACTACAACCAATTGTGAAACCGTTCCAGCAGGTACTTGATACGAAACGATAGTGGTTAGGCTTGCTGGATTGGGGTTGATGTTGATACGAGTGTTGTTGCGAATTTGAGCGAGACGAGGAGCAGGCGCATCAAAAGTGGTTACCGTAATAGGGTGTGTCCACTGCGAAACCAAACCGGTCAAGCAGGTGGTGCTGACTTGAATGTCGTAGGTGGTGGTAGAGTTCAAACCGGTGATGGCATACTGGCTTGGGTTTGGATTCCCTGGGATTGTAACAGTTCTCCAATTGGTAGATCCAGATAGCGCATAGCGGATGGTGATTGATGCGAAGTTGCCGTTGCTTGCCCAGCCGAGAATGATGTTGGAAGAGCTTTTGTCGATGATATTCAATGATAAGATAGATGCGCAGAATGCGTTCACGTTACCGTTGTTTCCATTGGTTACAATGGGTGGTTTGGCTGGCATGGTGGCAATAGGGTTTCGTTCGCCAACTGTGGTTTGACTTTGTTCGAAAGTCTCAGTTGATTGTGCGTTGATTTGTGTCGTTGATGCGATTAGCGACAAGATGCTGAAGATGGTAATGGTTTGCTTTTTCATTTTATTAAGTTGTTAATGGTTTGAATATTGTTATGGTTGTTTATTAATATACTACTGTTACAGTGCCTTCTTTCTGTGTAAGGTTTCCGGCTTTACCTTTTGCGCGCATTTTGTAAACGTACAATCCTGTTGGAACCGGCTCACCTTCATATTTGCCGTCCCATTGGTTTTTATAGCTACTGGATTCGAATACTAATTGACCCCAGCGGTTGAACACCTGCATGGTGTACTCACCGATCGCTTCGCCAATGGCGCCAAAGGTGTCATTCAACCCATCTCCGTTTGGAGTGAAGGAGTTTGGGATGTAGATATTCATGTAGGGAATCACTTCAACTGTATTAGATAAAGAAGAGATTCCATTGTTACCGTTCTTGTATGCGGTAACGCGATACTTCCTGGTGTCTTGTGCCATTGAACTGCCGGCAACGAACATGGTAAGCACCACTAGTAGGATTGATTTGTTGAGAGACTTCATTGTTTTGTTGTTTGAATCTTCCCAAAAATGTCTCCGAATCAGAGGTGGTATTTTTCAATTCACGACATTCTGTTGCCGCTGTAAGGTTTTTGCGTTTTCTTACTTGTACAGTGTCTCTTAATGTCCTGTTTATTATGAGTAAGTTCCTGTAAATCAAAATAAAGCATGGTCTTTGGTTTTTTTTCATTACAAACTGATAAATGAAAGATTCAGTTGGTTTGGTGAACGGATTTGTAAAATCCACTTCGATTATGGGTCTATTTCCAACTTCGTTGCAAATCTGTTTGTGTAAGGCCGTTTGAATTCTCATTTTTCTGATTGAAATAGTGATCTCAGCATTCAATATCTGTTATCAGGAGGTGACAAAAAGAAAAAACCACAATGGTATCTTACACCATTGTGGTTTTCGTGTTGCCGATGTCACGGCTATTCGTTTGCTCCTATTACATAAGCGTCATTGCAACCATAATCGCGGCCAAACAAATTACAGTAGCTATTTCAATTGCTGCTGCACTGTTGCTGGTTCTAATGCTGTTGGTTTGCATTTCATCCTCCGCATGGTCGTAAACCATGTAGGCTCCTTTAGTGGCAGTTTCTGTGGAAGTGGGGTAGTTGGTAGCGGTCTTGTTCATGACATGAAATGAGATATGGTATCGCCGTTTACGGCAGATTCATTTCATGGTTTCGTTTTTTTAAAAAATTATTGGGCCACTGCCATGCGGATGCTGTGACCGCAAAAACGGGTCTCATCACCTTCAAGGTTTGAGCCTACAATCACGATCCTATTATCCAATAAATCTTGAGGAACATTGCGATACCATTCATATCCCTTGGAATCAAGGTTCGACAAAGGCTCGTCGAGTAGCAAGATGCCTGTATTTGCGCAAAATGCCAAACCTAGTTTTGTGCGCTGTTTCATGCCCGAGGAAAATTCCTTCAATCTTTTTTTGGAGGCGTGCGCAAGGCCGATGAATTCCAAAACATCTCCATTCGACATACCCGGTTTGAAATTCTTCAGATCACCATATATTCGGATGTTCTCCTCCAAAGTGAATTCTTCAAACAATTCAAGGTAGGGCGCAGCTATGGCGCAGTGCTTGTGGATGTTTGTAGCATCAATAGCCCCGTTTTCTGATTGCCATGATATGTTTCCGCTGCTAAGTCCGAAAAAGCCGCTGATTACCTTGATAAGAGTCGATTTTCCAGAACCGTTAGCCCCGGTTACCGCCCACGCTTGTCCATTTAGTATTTCCAAGTTCAGGTTTTCAAAAATCGCACGGCCGTTGAACCGCTTGGTGGCACCTTGAAGCGAAATGGACTTTATGGCTGCTGATGAGCTGTTAGTCGTTGTCACCGCCGCTGTAGCCTCGCATGATACCATTGTCCGAAGCTTGTATAAATTCAATGATTTCATCCTTCAACTTATGTGAAGGTATTTCTTTCTCAATGATGTCTAACGCGTTTCTGGTACTGTACCCCTTATTATATAGCAAGCGGTACAAGTCCTGAGCTATGTTGATGGATTCCTGATCGAATCCGCGGCGTTTCATACCAACACTGTTTATACCAACGAACGAAAGTGGCTCGCGTGCTGCTCGGGTGAATGGTGGAACATTCTTGCGAACACCGGTCTGACCTGCAATGAATGAGTGGGCGCCTATACGCACAAATTGAGACACGCCAACATAACCTTCCAAAATGGCCCAATCGTCTATGGTTACATGTCCGGCAAGATTAACGGAGTTCGCTAAAATCACATGGTTGCCCAATATGCAATCGTGGGCAATGTGAACATAAGCCATCAGCAGGCAGTTGCTTCCAACCACGGTTTTACCCAATGCAGA
>JBJTQS010000291.1:0-11254 GCA_046075765.1 Bacteroidota bacterium | reverse complement strand
CCTACTGTAAATACAACTCCAACACCTGTTGTTGAACAAGAAACAAAAACAGTAGTAAGCTCCGTGAACGAAACAAAAACTGAAGAAGCGGTGATAGAAACTCCTGCTCAAACGCCAGCCCCTTCTGTGTTCACACCGATTGTTCCGAACAACAAAATACTTTCTCCGGATTCTGATGGTGATGGAGTAAATGATTTCGAAGATCCATGTCCTTTCATCAAAGGTTCGTTAGCCACTCGTGGTTGTCCTGATTCAGACGAAGATGGTATTGTGGACATGGTTGATTTCTGTCCGTTAGAGAGCGGTCCGAAATCAAATGGCGGTTGTCCGATAAAAGATGTTCGCAACGAAAACGACCAACATGTGATTGGGACTTTCGATCATGTATTGTTCAATACCGGATCCGTATCGCTTTCAATAGATAACACCTATGACATCATTGAGCGCGCAGTGGAGATGCTTTACATGGATAAAAACAGTTACGTGTTGATTTCAGGACATACCGATGCAGAGGGTAACGCGGTTTCCAACATGGAATTGTCGCAGCTACGCGCCAATAAGGTGATGGACTACTTCGTTCGACAAGGCATTAAGGAGTCGCGCATCAAAACCATTCCTTATGGCGAGAACATGCCGATTTCAGGCAACAGCTCTGAAACAACTCGCAAGTTGAACAGGCGTGTTGAGATCACGGTTTTGAAGCGAGGCAACTAAGCCTTTAGGTGCTCTTTTGCCAGATAAAAAACCGTTGCCACGTCGATACTGATTACGTTTTTTCCGACAGCAACGTACCCTTTGTCTTCTAAAAACAAATGCACCGGGTTAAGAGCAACATCTTGAAGCGAGGTTACCGCATTCAATTCAACTGCAAAAATGGAAGGCCTATGCATATTGAAGTTGAATCCGGTTAACACATCCATTTCATGGCCCTCTGTGTCAATACTGACAAAATCAATATGGGTATTTGCCGGTACGTGTTTCTTTTGAATCTCTTCAAAGCGAACCACGGGCACTTCGGCCGTTGATGTAATTTTATCCTCCATACGACAAGCTCGTAGGGTTTCCAATGAAAAGGTGTTCATGCCAGGCTCGGATTCCAGCATATAGTATTTCAGGTTTCCCGATTGGGCCCCTATGCCCGTTTCTAAATTTATGTCACGAGGGCGAGCCTCCCGGAATTTCTCCATACTACTTGGGCGAGCATCGATGTTGATGCCCTGCCATCCAAGTCGATAAAAATAGTAGGTGTTCGATCCTACCAAAGGATCAAAGGCACCGATATCGACATAGAAGCCTGATCCTTTTTTTCCGATTTGACGGAGAAGCGATGTAATGACCAACTCTTCGCCGCACTGGCTGAAACATTTCTTGGTCATGAACAATTTTGGGGAAACCCTTTTGGCTATCGCATTGAATAGTCCCATATCTTGGTTATGTTGATAATCACGAAAGTAGTAAAGCAAGGCTATTAACAAACTGTTGGGAAGTCACTTGTTTGAAATATGTCTGTCGGTTATTTCCATAATCCTATATTTGTTGGAAATTGTAATCTATGAAATCCAAATTCAAGTGTTCGTTGCTGGCTTTTTTCTGCCTTTTGCTGTTTGTTCAAACCCAAGGAGTGAGTCAAGACTCTATGATGGTTAGCAAAATCTTCACCTATTGCTTAGAACAAGGGAAATCATACGAAAGGCTTCGATATTTATCAGATTCCATAGGTCACCGCTTAAGCGGTTCGGTTGGAGCGGAAAAAGCTGTAAAATGGTCGTTTGAAACAATGAAGTCAGAGGGCTATGGATCCTGCTATCTGCAAGAAGTAATGGTGCCTGTTTGGGTACGCAATGATGTAGAGCGATTGGATATGATAACCCAAAAGGGGAAATCAAAACTCAATGTTTTCAGTCTTGGTGGCAGTATTGCCACGCGAAAGGGCGGATTAACTGCGGGTGTAGTGGAGGTGAAATCCTTTGAAGAGCTGGAACGACTTGGTCGTGAAAAAATCGAGGGAAAAATCGTTTTCTTCAATGTGCCGATGAAAGAGCGTTTTTACCACACTTTCGAGGCATATGGTGATGCGGGGAAGTATCGTTGGGCGGGTGCGCAAAACGCTGCAAAATACGGAGCGGTTGCATCCATCACGCGCTCGTTGACTCTTGCAATGGATGACAATCCCCACACAGGTGGAATGGGATATGTAGACAGCATTCCGAAAATTCCAGCATGCGCCATTTCCACCATGGGTGCGGAGAAGCTTAGCCTATCCCTTGCTCAGAACCCTTCCTTGCGATTAGAGCTTGAAATGAATTGTGAAACGCGTCCCGACCAACTTTCGCACAATGTGATTGCGGAAATCCGCGGAAGTGAGTTCCCCGACGAGATCATAGTAGTGGGGGCGCACCTTGATTCGTGGGACAAAGGACATGGTGCTCACGACGATGGGGCTGGTTGTGTTCAATCAATGGAGGTTTTAAACATCTTCAAAGATTTGGGGTTGCGACCGAAGCGAACAATACGCGTAGTGTTGTTTATGAACGAGGAAAACGGTGTGAGAGGCGGAAAAAAATACGCTGAGGAGGCTAAAGCCAAAGGAGAAAGGCATATCGCAGCCATAGAGTCAGACGCAGGAGCATTTACGCCTGCAGGGTTTTCTTCAACATGCATCGATGATTCGAAACGGGTCTGGATGCGTCAATGGAAGCATTTGTTCAAGCCTTATGCGATTTATCAATGGGATGGTGATGGCGGCGGCGTTGATATCGGCCCTTTGAAGGACCAAGGCACCTTGCTTATCGGACTGCGTCCAGATTCACAGCGCTATTTCGATTATCACCACACCGATATCGACACGTTTGACAAAGTCAATCGTAGGGAATTGCACCTGGGTGCTGGCGCCATTGCCAGTTTAGCTTGGTTGTTGAGCGAATACGGCGTATCAGCCGCGAAGTGAGAAAGAGTCGGCATCCAAGCCAACGGGAAAAGACTTACGGGCCGCTTGCAGAGGTTTTGCGTCGAGAGAAACCGTAACAACGGATCCTTTATAAGGTTTGATGTTTGTTAAAGGCTCTCCCCACATATCGTATGCCGCACTGTCGCCCGCATACACCATGTTTTTACCATCGGTTCCCACACGGTTTACCGCAACCACATAACATTGGTTTTCGATGGCTCGTGCTGGCAACAACTTCATCCAAGCAGTACGACGTCGCTCCGGCCAATTGGCTACATACAACAACAAATCGTAATCGTTGCGATTGCGACTCCATACAGGAAAACGCAAGTCGTAACATATCTGAGGACAAATACGCCAACCTTGGTATTCAATTACGGTGCGTTTTTTTCCCGCTGCAAAGTTTGACGGCTCGCCTGCCATGCGGAACAGGTGTCGCTTATCGTAATGGAACATTTTTCCGTCTGGTTGTACCCACACGAAACGGTTGAAGAATCGGTTTCGCTCTTTAATCACCAAGCTTCCACAAACGACTGCCTTTTTCGATGCGGCCGTTTCCTGCATCCAGGAAATGGTATTGCCTTGCATGGTTTCTGCAACACGCACGGCATTCATTGTAAAACCACTGGTGAACATCTCTGGCAACATGATCACATCGGTGCCTCCCTTGCGAATGGGTCGCAAAAGCTCATCCATCAACATGCGATTGCCCGCTGGATCTTCCCATAGCAATGTAGATTGAACAAGTGTGATGCGCAGTTTTTTCATCTAGTTGTTGATGGCACAAAGTTTTTCGGCGGCCGTGGCAAGTGTTTGGTCTTCCTTGGCAAAACAAACCCTGATCAGTCGCATGTCTTTGGGAGGCATTTTGCAGAATACCGATACGGGTATCGTGGCCACGCCGTGTTCACGAGTGATGCGTTCTGCGAATACCGTATCTTTTTCATCCGAGATACTGGTGTAATCCAACAAGAGGAAATAAGAACCATAACAAGGTAATATTTCGAATTTGGATTTTGAAAGCAGCTGACAGATTAAGTCGCGTTTGCGTTGATAAAAAGCAGGGATGTTCTGATAAGTAGCAGGTTCGGACAAATAGGAAGCTAAAGCGTATTGCAATGGTGTATTGGCAGCAAAAACCATATACTGATGAATGCGACGAAACTCGACCATCAGGTTTTCCGGTGCAACACAATAACCAGTTTTCCATCCTGTAGCATGAACAGTTTTGCCAAATGAAAACACCACGAAGCTGCGCTCTGCAAGCTTGGGGTAGCGCAGTACACTTTGGTGCGTGTGGCCATCGAAAATAATATGTTCATACACCTCGTCGCTCAAAATGAAGATGTCGCGGTTGTGCACGATTTTCTCCAAATGCTGCATATCTTTGGCGCTCATCACCATTCCAGTGGGATTGTGAGGCGTGTTGATGATGATCATTCTTGTTTTTGCAGTAACGGCCTTCTTGACTTGCGACCAATCGATTTGGAAATCAGGTGCACTTAATTGAAGCTGCACGGGTATGCCTCCATGTAAACGGATGGCAGGCACATAGCTGTCGTATGCAGGTTCAAAAACGATGACCTCGTCACCTTCGCGAATAGTGGCAGCGATGGCAGTATAAAGCGCTTGGGTGCCACCGGCGGTGATGGTGATTTCTTTTTCAGGATCAATTTTTGTTCCGTAAGAAGTTTCCAATTTCTGGGCCAAGACTTCCCGCAACGCAGGAATGCCTGGCATGGGCGCATATTGATTATGTCCGGCCAACATGTTCTCGTGCACCAACGAAATCAATTTGGGATCCACCTTGAAATCTGGAAAGCCTTGCGATAGGTTAATTGCGCCGTGCTCTTTGGCAAGAGCCGACATGATGGTGAATATGGTAGTACCTGTATTGGGTAGCTTGGTCTTGACCGCGCCTGGAAAAAGCATAGTGGTTATGATAAATGTATTGGCAAATTTACAAAATGCATACGCATAGGGCGCGCCAACCATGGCTAATGCAAAACAAAAAGTTGTCAGTTCGTGTTAACTCCCTGATATCCAAAAACCGTGCGCAAACCCTGGAACATACCTGACTTTCCCGTTTACAGTCTTTCCACTCAAATGGCAGGAAAAGCCAACATGAATATTTGCACATATGTTAGTGCCGTAAGCATGAAGCCCAAGATTTATATGATTGCTGCTTACCAAAACACCCAGACGCTTACAAACCTCGAATCTTCCGATACGGCGGTACTACAGCTGTTAGAGCAATCGCAATTTGGGTTGGTGAAGCATTTGGGAAAAATGTCGGGGGCTCGTTTCGACAAAATATCGTGGCTACGGAAAAGAGGTGTGTTGGAAGATTGGATGGGGTTTCCCGTAATCAGCAATGTGTGCAGCTTGGTGTTGCTGAAAAAAACAAAAACCATTCGTTTCGCCGGCGACCACGTGCTTTTTTTGTTTTCAGTTGAAAAAAATAAAGTGTTTTCCGAAAACTACCTAACTACTGGCATTTTGAAAAACAAGAATATCATCCGTTAAAGAAATGAATAGCGCAGAACAACATATATCTCAAGAAGGGTTACAGCAAATGAACAGCCGCAAAAGAGGCTTGTTCATGAATTCCCTTGCCGGTTATCGTCCAGTTATATTGGTTGGCACCGTTTCTAATGAAGGTGTTGCCAACCTAGCGATTTTCAATTCGCTTATACATTTTGGGGCAGACCCTGCATTATGGGGATTGGTATGCAGACCGAATGCCCAAGAGCGCGATACGGTAAGGAACATATCCGCTAACGGAAAATATACGCTGAACTTCATCCACGTAAGTGAACGCAACAAAGCGCACCAAACATCTGCCAAATATCCAGCATCGGTTTCGGAATTTGATGCGTGCGGATTCGAAACAACATTCAAAAATGGTTGTATTGCTCCCTTTGTGCAGAGTGCGATAGTGAAAATAGAAATGGAGTCGGTAATGACCATACCCATTCCCTTGAACGGAACATCAATTTTGATAGGAAAGCCTATAAATATTCAATTGCCAGACGGACTTGTTGGGCAAGATGGTTTTGCCGACCTAGCGGGAGCAGGTGTTTTGGGATGCCAAGGCCTAGATGCATATTTATCGGCTACAGTAATTGAGCGTTTGCCTTACGCACAACCTTAGTTATTGAAAAAGGTTCAGGTAAATATCGTCTGGCTGAAGCGTGACTTGCGTACGCAAGACCATGAGCCATTTTATTTGGCAGAGCAGGATGGGATACCGTATCTGTGTATTTTCATTTTCGAGCCATCTATCATTTCACATCCAGATACATCATACCGTCACCTATGGTTTCAGTATGGTTCATTGATGGATATTTCTAAAAAGCTTACTCCGTTTAACAAATCGCCTTTGTTGTTTTATGCAGAAGCTGAACAAGTGTTTGCCCATTTATGCGAGTCTTTTGATGTATTGAAGGTGTTTAGTTACATGGAATCAGGTGTGCAGATTACCTATGAGCGAGACAAAAAAATCAAGCATTATTTGAAAAACAAAAACATACCGTGGATTGAATCGAAGCGAGACGGAATCATGCGTGGTGCTAAAAACCGCTTGGGATGGGATGATCAATGGTATGAAACGATGGAGCGCTCTGCCATAGTAAACCGATATGAGAAACAAAACGCTTTAGCGTTTACAAACCCGTTTTTGTTGGATGAATCTTTGGTGTTGATGTGGCATCAAAACACAAGCAACTTCCAACCTCCTGGAGAAATTTTTGCATACCGCTATTTGGAAAGTTTCTTGGAAACCCGCGGTGTTGATTACAGTAAACATATATCCAAACCCAAACAGAGCAGGCATTCTTGTAGCAGACTATCGCCATACTTGGCATGGGGTAACTTGTCGATACGGCAGGTGTGGCAAGCCACCAAAAACCATGTGCTGAATAAACAATCTAAAAACTCTTTCAGGAATTTTCTGACACGGTTACATTGGCATTGCCATTTCATTCAGAAGTTTGAAACGGAGTGCAGGTATGAAACCGAATGTATCAATATAGGATATGAAAAACTCATGCCACCGCTGGATGAAAAATTTGTGGAAGCCTGGAAATCCGGCCATACAGGAGTTCCATTGGTGGATGCTTGCATGCGTTGCGTTAATCAAACAGGTTGGTTGAACTTTAGAATGCGAGCCATGGTGGTATCTTTCTTAACACACCATCTGCTGCAGGATTGGCGACATGGGGTCTATCATTTGGCGCAACAATTCCTCGATTATGAGCCAGGCATCCATTATCCGCAATTCCAGATGCAGGCAGGAACCACCGGCATCAACACCATCCGTATCTATAACCCAGTTAAGAACTCGATGGAACATGATGCTGATGGTGAGTTTATCAAAAGTTGGCTACCTGAATTGAATTCGCTACCAACAGCCTTCATACACCAACCTTGGTTGATGACCGAAATGGATCAGGTTTTTTATGGAGTAGAGTTGGGGAAAGATTATCCGCATCCAATTGTTGATTTGGATGAAGTGCGCAAAGCGAATCGGGATCTTATTTGGGGAATGCGCAAAATGGCGGAGGTAAAAACCGATGCACAACGCATGGTTGCTGTTCACGCTCGTCCCAAGAAGAAAGAGAATACGAAATCCGTTAAGCAGAAAAGAAAAAAGTCAGAGAATGTTTTGTCGGTATCAGACCAAGGGAAGGCTGAAGGAGAAAACGGAGCCGCGCCCCAGGGTTGATTGCACTTTCAAGCGGCTGCTATGATGCGACAAAAAGTCTTGAACCAGCTGTATTCCCAAACCGTTTCCTTTCTCATGATTAGTTCCTTCTGTAGAAAATGAAACCCCTCGATTCACCATATCAACCTCCTCGGCACTCATCCCTCTGCCAGAATCAATCACATCAAAACACCAACCGCCTAGACATTGGTTGGAAGACAGGGTAATCACACCTCCTTCTGGTGTGAATTTATAAGCATTAGATATCAAGTTCCTAAAAACAGCTTCCACCATGTCGCGGTCGCAAATCACCCGAAGTCCGTCACGATGTGCGAAGTTGAATTCGAAACGAATGTTTTTGCCGGATTGGAGCAGTCTGCAATAAGATTCAACAAAGCGGTAAATCTGTTCGAGGTTCACGGCGATGGGTGAATAAGAAACCGCGTCCTTTTGTATACGCGACCATAGCAGCATGTTGTCAACTAGATCCAGCGTTTGACCGGTTCTTGATTTGAATTGCTCGATCATCTTTTCTTGAACCTCAGGCGAAAGCTTGCCAGGACTTAAAACATCGAGTCCCGAATACAATAAAGCCAATGGAGAGCGTAGGTCATGCGATAGCACCGACATCATTTTATCGCGTGTAAACACGGCCGCCTTCAGCTGATCGTTCCTGCGATTCACATCCTCTGCCTTTTGAATGAGTTTTTCTTGAATGGCATCATTGGTGCGTAAAATGAATATGGCCTGTAACACCACTACCAATGTGGTGGAGACAACGTTGATGGTTCGCTCTACTAAGACTGCCGTTGATCCAGAGCCTGCTATTTGTGCGGCAAGTTGTCTTTCATAAACCTGTAAAGCGGCCATAAGCGCTGTAACAAGTCCAGCCACCACATAACCCGTTGTTTTTTCCTTGCCCTGAAAAGTAATAAGAGATCCTAATATTATTGGAATGAAATAGATGGTAGCAAAAACATCAGGCCCCGAAAACATCACAATCAAAATGATAAGCACCGAAATTTGAAAGACATTCCATAGCTTGGAATAATAGTAATACCCGTAACTATACAAAAGCCATGTGATTGAAACGGCAGGCAGACCAGCAATGGAGATAACAGCCTGCTCCCGCTGGTCAATCATTAGATTCACAAAGAAAAAAACCACGCAATAGATCGCAATAATCCACATCAGCACCACATGGAGCTGGCGACCTTTTTCCTCAAGTAAGTTCAAGGAAGACTCCTCGACCGGCGGTTTTTCAGCCTGTTCTCCTCTTGGTAATGGGTTTTGTGACATGCTGCTGCAAATATGTGTTTTTTTGACAAAAACTTGGTTGATCCATGGTCTGCCTTTTAAACAAAATGATGTTGCTTTTTTATCTACATACCAATCATTTTGAATATCTTGCAACCGATTTCGCTGAAGCATCCTGCACAAAAGCCAATATGTAGCATTTGTAATGTTTTTCCATCTGTTTCAAGGACTTATTAGCCATCGTCTTCCTATACAAAACGGTCAAAATCATCTGATAGAAGTGGCGAACAGGCATCCTTTATGCGACAACCTCAATATACAATAACATAAAAAGAACTGCCCAGATCATGCAACGGCCAGATGCGCCAACAAAACAATTGCTATTTACCGCCTTGGGGTTTGCAGCTATTGCTTTGCTATTCATCGCAATTGGCTTGGATTTGATACCGGTTCCGGAAGGATTCAAGAAAACAGCTTTGACCCACGAAGATGGGGGCCAACATCGACATAACATCCTACCAACATTGGATGATTTGGCTGTGAACCCAAGCGAGCAAGAAGAATCGGTTTCAAACGACTCGTTGAGTAATACAAGCCTATTAAATGATTCCTTTGCCGATACATTAAAATCCATATATCAACTACCAGGTGCCGAGCTGCCGCTAGACAGCGCAAACATGGTGATAGGCGAAGCGCCCAAAACGGTTTTTCATGGCGACACCACCAAAAAAGAGCGTATAATGTTATTAGGCGACTCGCAATGTGGCGGACTTCGTTACCCGGTTTACAGTTATTGTGCGCTCAACGGCCATAAGCTTTTGGCAACCGTAACCTGGAACAGCTCCACCACCAAAAGCTGGGCAAACACTGATACATTGGACTATTTTTTGCGCGAACACAAACCCACTCTGGTTATCATGTGTGTTGGGCTGAACGAGATTTTGTCCAGCAATATGAAGTCCCGCAAAAAATACATAGAAACCATCAATACCAAAATTGCAGCAGCAGGGGCTAAAGTGTTTTGGCTTGGCCCGGCTGCTTGGGTAAAAGACATGGGTATCATTCAAACCATCAAAGATGTTAATGGGTCTATGTTTTTTGATGCCACCACGCTTTCGTTGGACAGGGCTGAGGATGGAAGACATCCTACAAAACAATCATACAGGCATTGGTTCTCGCATGCCGCGGCATACATGACTCAAGCGGGGGTGGTGGACTTCTCCATATCATCGCCATTCAAAAACATGGGAAGAAAAACCGTAAACGTGGAAATATCTCCTAATAGGCAATGAATTGGTGGAGCACCATATCTCAGTTGTTCACCTATGACCCCAATAGGCCACTGATCTTCACGGATGGGGCGTTCCTGGTTTTATTCACCGCTTTTGTGGCTATTTATATGCTACTGTGGAAGCGTGAAGTGTTTCGCTCTGTATATATCATTTTGTTCGGGTTCCTGTTCTACTATCTGGCGAGCGGAGGTTTTCTGTTTCTCTTGCTTGCCACCATATCGTTGGATTACCTTTTTTCGGTTTTGATACAAAATGTGAAATCGAATACCCTCCGAAAAACCTGGCTCATCACCGGCATTACCTTCAGCTTGTCGTTCTTGTTGTATTTCAAATACCGGAACTTTTTCCTCCATAGCGTTTCCGATATCACAGGTCAAAGCTTTCAGGTCGAACACCTGATTTTGCCGATTGGCATCTCGTTCTACACATTCCAATCCATCAGCTATTTGGTGGATGTTTACTACCGCCGTGTTTCGGTGCCTGACTTCTCCGACTACTTATTGTACATGACATTCTTCCCGCATTTGGTTGCGGGACCCATTGTGCGTGCCCGCGACTTTCTGCCTCAACTGAAAACGCCTCCGGTAATAAGCAGGGAACACGTGAATGAAGGGCTTTTTCTAATCACCAAAGGGTTCGTTAAAAAAGCGGTTGTAGCAGACTTGGTGTCGCAATATTCAGATGCGGTTTTCTCGGCCCCAGGCTCATTCAGCGGCTATGAGCATGCTTTTTCAACGCTTTGTTACACCATGCAGATTTATTGTGATTTCAGCGGTTATACGGATATGGCCATCGGGATTGCCTTGCTACTGGGATATAGACTTTGCCTGAACTTCGATTCGCCTTACAAATCAACTTCCATAACCGAGTTTTGGAGACGGTGGCACATTTCATTGTCGAGCTGGCTTCGCGATTACATTTACATCCCTATGGGTGGCAACCGAAAAGGTTTTATAGCGCAACTTTGTTTCTTGGTATTAACCATGCTCATCGGTGGATTTTGGCATGGTGCCGACTGGAAATTTGTTTTCTGGGGTGTTGCACACGGCTTGT
>JBJTQS010000290.1:0-4978 GCA_046075765.1 Bacteroidota bacterium | reverse complement strand
TACCAATTGTTGGATGTGGATCCATCGTTGTATCCCGCAGATGCCGAACTGCAAAAACTTGTGAACGCAGCGACAGAACCCTTTCGCGATTTGAAAAAAGTCATCGGCATCAGCACCACTCCATTGGTTCGCTACTTTGTGATGGAAACATCGATGGACAACCTCATTACCGATGCCATTATGTGGAAGTTCAAACCAGACATCGCCTTATCCAATGGCTTCCGATTCTGTCAGCCGTTGAATGTTGATCCCAAAACGGGACAAGCGGAAATCACCAAGGAGTTCCTTTGGAACATGCTTCCAGTGGACAGTGAAACAAAAACAGGTATCGTGTCTGGTAAACAGGTGTGGAATTGGCTGGAAACGGAATTGCAAAACGCATTTGCCAAAGACCCAGCTAAGCGTTTCGGCGGTTGGTTTGTACGGTACAAAGGCATGGAGGTAAACTTCACCATTGGTAACGAATTCGGCAGTCGCGTAAATAGCGTGAAAATCGGCGGGCAGGACTTAGATATGCAACGAGATTACAGTATTGTAGCGTGTGAACGAGAAGGAGACCCCGACGACACTATTTGTAGGATGGAAAAAGTTCGTCAGCCCACACGTACCGGTTTATTCATGCACGATGTGATCACGCAATACCTGAAGGAAAACTCGCCCGTTGCACCAAAATTGGAGGGGCGTGCAGTAGCTACAGACCAACCCG
The DNA here is from genome assembly GCA_046075765.1 of Bacteroidota bacterium. GTDB lineage: Bacteria > Bacteroidota > Bacteroidia > AKYH767-A > OLB10 > JALRAP01. The sequence goes on along the minus strand of JBJTQS010000290.1, from coordinate 4,272 downwards.
GGACCCTATTGACCCAATTGCAGGGAACCACCTACGAGTTCAGGTAGTCGTTTCGGTTTGTTTTTCAGCACTTTACGATGCCTGTAAAAGGCACTTCCAGTTACTATGATATGTGATGATTGTCACTATTCGGTTACATGGACCTCTGCTAACTTTGCACTACTTTAGTTGTAACAAGGATAGTATCACACAAAACAGCAAATCCATATGAAAATAGAGCAGATTTATACCGGATGCTTGGCACAAGGTGCTTACTATATCACCTCGGATGGTGAAGCGGCCATCATTGATCCTTTGCGCGAAGTACAACCATACCTAGACCGCGCTGCAAAAGATGGCGTTAAAATCAAATATGTTTTTGAAACGCATTTCCATGCGGATTTTGTTTCAGGACACTTAGACTTGAGTAAGAAGTCGGGGGCTGCTATTGTTTACGGCCCGAATGCCAACCCGGAGTTCGAGGCAATAATCGCTACTGATGGACAAGAATTCAAAATCGGTAAGGTCACCATCAAAGTGCTTCATACGCCTGGACACACCATGGAGAGCACCACTTATCTATTGCGTGATGAAAACGGAAAAGATACTGCGATATTCAGTGGCGACACCTTGTTCCTCGGAGACGTTGGCAGGCCCGACTTAGCACAGAAGGCCGCTCACATGACTCAAGAAGAATTGGCGGGACTGCTGTACGAAAGCTTGATGAATAAAATCATGCCTCTTTCGGATGACATCACTGTTTATCCGGCACATGGTGCGGGAAGTGCTTGCGGCAAAAATATGATGAAGGAAACTGTTGACACGCTCGGCAACCAGAAGAAAATGAATTATGCGTTGAATCAACCCAACAAGGAAGCATTCATCAAAGCTGTTACCGACGGACTACTCCCTCCCCCAGCATATTTCCCGCTGAACGTAGCGATGAATAAAAAGGGATATGACAGCATTGATGATGTCATGAAGAAGGGTTTGACTGCTATGAACCCAACACAATTCGAACAAGCGGCAGAACTATCCGGCGCTTTGATATTGGATACAAGAACTGCTGATGAGTTTTCAAAAGGATTCGTTCCACAAAGTATCAACATCGGAATCAAAGGCGATTTCGCACCATGGGTTGGCGCATTAGTGGGTGATGTAAGACAAGAACTGCTTTTGGTTACCGAACCAGGGATGGAAGAAGAAACCGTAACTCGTTTGGCGCGCGTAGGATTCGACCATGTGATCGGTTTCCTGGATGGTGGCATCGACACCTGGAAGAAAGCAGGAAAGGAAATCGACACAGTAAAACGCATTTCTCCAGAGCAATTCAGCCAGGAATTCAAAGCCAAGGAAAGCATGGTGGTGGATGTGCGTCGCGAAAGTGAATACGCTGCCCAGCACGTAGACGAAGCATACAATAAACCTTTGGCTTATATCAACGAATGGATCAACGCCATTGATCCGCATCAACACTTTTTCTTGCACTGTGCCGGTGGATACCGAAGCATGATTGCCGCTTCCTTGCTTCAAGCACGCGGCTACCGCAATTTCAGCGAAGTATCGGGCGGATTCAACGCCATCGCAAAGACAGAGGTTCCGACTACGGACTTTGTTTGTCAAAGCAAGATGATGACGGCATAATTAGATTAAAAATTAAATAATCAAAGAAACGGGGGTGTATTTCACTCCCGTTTTTCATTTATAAAGAAAGTAAGTCGGGAACAGCTTAAACAATCAGGTGTTTTTCAATGTTACACAAATCATGCACCGCAAACCCCATCTTCCTTCTAAAACATGCGCAGTTTGCAATCGACCTTTTTCTTGGAGGAAAAAGTGGGAGAAGGTATGGGATGAGGTGAAATATTGCAGTGATAAGTGCCGTAAAAACCGAAGCCATGCCGAAAAAGAATAAGACGCTGCGACTCATTCTCGGCGATCAGCTGAACCTTCAACACCCATGGTTCGCTGAAAAGGACCCGGATGCCGTCTACCTGATGGCCGAAATGCATCAAGAGTCAGCGTACGTTACGCACCACATCCAAAAGATAATCGGGTTCTTCGCTTCCATGCGCGCTTTCGCGGATGCGCTTTCGCGGATGGGCCACCAGGTAATTTACATCCGAATAACGGACAAGGATGCGAAACTTACGCTTAATGAAATAATATATAAGCAAATCGAACAGACTGGAGCCAACAGGTTCGAATACCAACTACCCGACGAATGGCGACTAGACCAGCAGCTGCAACAATTCTGTGAGCATGCTAAAGTTGAGTGCGCCACCTTCGACACTTACCATTTCCTTAGTGAACGCATGGAACTGCGCAAGCTGTTCCCGCAAGGAAAGAATCCATTGATGGAAACTTTTTATCGGATGATGCGCAAGCGCTATGGATTGCTGATGGAAGGCCCCGCAAAGCCTGAAGGCGGCAAGTGGAATTACGATTCAGAAAACAGGAAAAGTTATGCCGGAAAAGATCCACTCCCCGAAATACCTCAATTGAAAAACGATTGTCGCGATATCTTAAACGACATCACCAAGGCAAAGCTCAAACACATCGGTCATGTGGACGCTGCTTCATTCGAATGGCCCATTAATCGTGAGCAAGGAATCAAGCTGTTGAATCATTTCTGCAAGCATGTGCTCCCACTTTTCGGAAAGTACCAGGATGCCATGCACACAGAAGCATGGTTGCTTTATCATAGCAGGCTTTCATTTTCGATGAACACCAAAATGATCTCTCCATTGGAGGTTATTGAAGCTTCCATTGATGCATACCGTAACAGCAACGGAACAATCACGTTGCCGCAGATAGAAGGTTTCGTCAGGCAAATACTTGGTTGGCGAGAATACATGCGTGGTATCTATTGGGGATGGATGCCTGAATTCGGTAAAATGAATTTCCTGAACCATCAGCGCAAACTTCCATCCTGGTTCTGGACCGGCGACACCAAAATGAATTGCATGCACCATGCCATCAAGCAATCACTCGACAAAGCCTATGCGCATCACATACAAAGACTGATGGTGACAGGGAATTTTGCTTTACTTGCAGGTATCGACCCCGATGATTTGGATCAATGGTATCTGGGCATTTATATCGACGCCATAGAATGGGTGGAGATAACCAATACCAGAGGCATGAGCCAATTCGCCGATGGCGGCATCGTGGGTACTAAACCTTATGTCTCCACAGCAAACTATATCGGAAAAATGGGTAACTATTGTAAGAGTTGCCATTATGATGCCGACGATAAAACAGGTCCCAATGCTTGTCCGTTCAACAGCCTGTATTGGAATTTTTACGACCAGCACCGCGACAAGTTCGAAAAGAATCCACGCATCGGCATGATGTACCGGATTCTGGAAAAGATGGAGCCAAGCCAACTTGCAGCCACTTTGGAAAGAGCGGGTTATTGCCTCGACAACATCGAATCGCTGTAAAAATATTTTTCTGAGGTTTATGGAATCGGTCCATAACTTTCATCCATGGCGTGTACAAAATCAAAAACGTCATGAAAACAACCATCATCATCCTGGCCGGGTCATTGGTGACCGCAGGAGCAGCATCCGTTATCAGCGGAACATGGAACCAGACAGATTTCCAAACCCAACACAGCCCTGCAGGCAAAGGCCCTCAGCCCATTCTTACAGCAAGAGCAACGGATGAGGGCCTCGGCGTTTCCAATGCGAAACAGCCAACAAAAGAAGAAGCCCCGAAATGCGTATTCATGACCACGTTCGAGGGAAAAGGACTCAACAAAGGCAACACTGTTAATTTACCTGCGCGTGTGGTGAACTCCATGGATGTTGGCATGGATTGGCTGATAGATGCGCAAAACGGCGATGGTGGCTGGGGAGCAGGCTCGCACAATAGGCAAGAAATTCGCGATCCGCATGCGGTTAAATCCGACCCTGCCACCACTGCCATGGTAGCCATGGCCATTCGGCGTGACGGAAGCACGCTCAACAATGGCAAACACGCCGGAGAACTTCGCGAAGCAACCATGTTTTTGTTGAATGCCGTGGAGACTTCAAATGAAAACGATCTCAACATCACCAACCTGAAAGGCACACAACCGCAATCGAAACTGGGACAGAACATCGACGTGGTGCTCACCTCACAGTTTCTCGGCAATATGTTACAGGATGTTGATTGCGACCAGCAATTGCGTCGCAGAATCAAATCAGCGATGGCCAAATGCGTTGACAAAATCAGTCGTGGACAATCATCAAACGGCAGCCAGCAAGGCAGCGGTTGGGCTGGCGTTCTACAATCATCATTTGCAAC
>JBJTQS010000289.1:0-4437 GCA_046075765.1 Bacteroidota bacterium | reverse complement strand
AGTTGTAGCGCCACTGGCTGAAATTTGAGTGGATGCTTCGTAGCAGATGTCCAAATCCTGACTGACCAAAAGCGATGGGTACGGAGTCACATCTACAGTTACTGATGCTTGCGATGAGCAGCCATTGGCATCCGTTACGGTTAACGTGTACACGGTAGTGCTTGAAGGATTTACCGATTGTGCACCGCTGACAGCTCCGTTACTCCATGTGTATGAATATGGCAGGTTTCCTCCACTGGCAACCCCTGCGATAGTAACGGGATCTCCGCTGCAGGTGCTTTGATTCCCTCCGGAACTCACTGTTACAGGTATTACGGAGTTAATGTTGAAAGATCCTGTTTGCGTGCATCCATTTGCATCGGTAACGGTAACGGTGTATGTGCCACCTGACAAACCAGAAACATTCGAGGAAGTAGCCCCATTACTCCACAGATAGGTGAAGTTTTGTCCTGTACCACCAGTAGGTGCAAGGGAAATGGATCCACTCGCATTATCGCATACATTTCCTGAAACTGTTTCATTAAGCACTATTGGCTGAGCTCCGGAAACCGGTACGGTAACAGTTTTGGTACATTGTGTTGAGTCTGTAACCGTGCAAGTATAAATGCCTGGAGCGAGGTTGGAAATAGTTTGTGAAGTGGAACCGTTACTCCATTGATAAGAATAAGGAGCTACGCCTTGAGGGAATACTGTGACCGCGCCGTTATTTTGACCGGCACAGGAGACGTCGGTTATCGTGATATTAGGTACGATCAACACGCAATTGCATTGGGCAGACGGTACACCGTTAGGCCACTGTGCAGGGGCTGTGAATGGTGGATCGAAACATGCGTTGTTACCCCAAGAACCAGCTTGGTAATCTGAGAGAGCTTGAATGCCGACATTAAGTGGTGCGTTACTGGCAGAAGCGCATGGGCCTACCGTTACTGTGAAACAGAAATCCCAAGAACTGTTTTGGCAATTATCACCGAAGTTGTTACCAGGGATGCCATCAGCAACGAATGCAGGGCTACCAGCAGGAGTGTCATAATAGAAACCAGGTCCCCAAGTAGTACCAGAGGCGGTACCTGTACATGAAGTATACCAATCCCATGTTCCCTGACCGTCGCAACTGTTTGGAGGGGTTAAAGGAGTAAGTGATGTTGGATCCCATCCTGGCCCTAAGGTGATGGCAAAACCAGCAATCCAATCAGCTCCGGATTGAGCATAGTTGGTAAGTGTGTAACAAAAAGTAACCGTGGTTCCTACCACATAGGTGTTGTTACCGGCAGGTGCTGGACTGGCGGTCATTGATTGAGAGCCAACACAAGGGGCCTGGGCGTTAGTGTTAATGTGTATAAAACTTAGGAAACCCGACAATAGCAGCAGCGACTTTTTGAACATATCCTTGGTTTGTTTCTGGTTATTGACTGTTGTGTGTGTTGACAGCGATTTTGTTTACTGATTGCCATAAATTACAATCAATTGGATAGACGTACGAATTTCATGGCAGGTTGCTTTGCCCTCGCAAATTAAAGCAGACTACAAATCCTCAAAATTCTCGACGGAATATGAGCTGGAGTTATTACCTGTATTTGAGCCACCATCTGGATTGTTGGATCCTTGTTGGCGAGTGTCTTCTGGCAGGTTGGCTTTGATGTAATCAATAGCATCCTGCAAACCCTCGATGAATTTTTCAAAATCCTCCTTGTAAAGGAAAATCTTGTGCTTTTCGAAAAAAGGCCGATCGCTACCCTCAGAAAAACGACGCTTGCTCTCGGTGATGGTGAGATAATAATCGTTGTTCCTGGTAGATCTTACGTCGAAAAAGTAGGTCCGTTTACCTGCTCTAACCGCCTTGGCAAACAAATCGCTTGGTTGGTCATTACTGTCAAATTCAGCCATGTAAATCGTGTTGGTTTGAGACAAAGCTAAAAGAAAAACAACAGTTTGGCAAAACCAAAGGCCAAATTGTATGGAAGAAATCAACAACGGGTTTTAACCCTTAAGCGACTCCTCAATCCGTTGTCTTTCAAACATTTCAAAATAAAATCCGCGTCTATTCATCAATTCTGTATGGGTTCCATGCTCAATAATTTGACCCTGGTCGAGCACCAGGATGTCGTCGGCAGACATTACTGTGGAAATCCTATGACTTATAAGAATAGAGGTCTTACCCTTCAAATTGCGCTCCAACGAATCCAAAATCCTTTCTTCAGTGATGGTATCAACGGCCGACAGGCAGTCATCCAACACCAATAACTTTGGATTGCGAATAAGCGCTCTGGCTAATGAAATGCGTTGTTTTTGTCCGCCCGACAAAGTTATTCCACGCTCACCCACCATCGTATCATATCCCTCTGGGAAAGCCAGAATATCGGACGAGACACAAGAGGCATCTGCCGCAGCCTCTACCTTTTTCCGAATTTCCGACTGTTCTACCTCTATGTTTAGACCGAAAGCGATGTTATCCGCCACCGACTCACTGAATAAAAACACCTCCTGGGGCACAAAACCCGTTTGCCTCCGGTAGGACCCCAAAGACACTTTCTTTAAATCTTTGCCGTCTATCAAAACCGAACCATGAGAAGGATCACAAAAGCGCATCAACAAAAGCGCCAAGGTGGATTTTCCAGAACCTGTGCCACCTGTTATGGCCAAAGATTTTCCGGGATCTACCCGAAACGAAACGTTCCTGAGTACCTCGACCTCCGTATTAGGATAACTAAATGATACGTTTTTGAATTCAATCTCTCCATTGAAATCGACTTCATAACCTGAATCAGGGTCAACTGCAGGTTTGGTATCTAAAAATTCATTTATCCTTTGCTGTGAGGCGGCAGCCCGTTGAACCAAAGAGACTACCCAACCCAATGCGGCAACAGGCCACGTAAGCATGTTTACATAAATGACGAACTCTGCGATATTACCTAACGTAATCCGACCTTCCATAACCATGTAGCCTCCAACAGCAATGGTGATAATGGTACTCAAGCCGATGAGTAAGACCAAGGATGGTTGAAACAGGGCATTGGTTCGAACCAACTCCATGGAAGCATCCTTATATCGTTCTGTTTGCTTGGAAAAATCCCGCTCTACCTGCTTTTCTGCAGCGTATGACTTGAGAACACGTATTCCTGAAAAGGATTCCTGCACAAAGGTTGACATATCGGAAAGTCCGGCTTGAACCCTTTCACTTTTGCGGTTGATGATTCGCTCAACCTTGTAAATCACATAGGATAAAACGGGCAGCGGGAGCAATGTCAACAAGGTAAGTGTTGGATTAACCTGAATCATAGCGGCAATAACCAGCACCATGGTGACTCCCAGATTCACCGTATACATAACGGCAGGGCCCACGTATGATCGCACCCTACCCACGTCTTCGCTGATACGGTTCATCAAATCACCCGTGCTATTCTGTGAGTAAAAGGCGTAATCGAGTTTTTGGTAATGCTCGTATATCTCATTCTTCATGTCGTACTCTACATGTCTTGAAGCAACAATGATCGTTTGACGCATCAAAAACATGAAAAAGCCTTTTAACAATGCCATAATCAACACCAACATTGCAAAAACCAATAAATTGAATGAAATGGAATCGGCCACTACTTCATGCAGTCCAAACCCTGCGGTCAGTCTATGCCAATCAATTTGCATGCTCGAGGCATCCATTGCATATCGAATCAGTTTTGCAGGTATGATGCCGAACATATTGGAAATCGCCACAAAAAACACCCCACCTAAAAACCGCCATTTGTATTTGACGAAGTATTTATTGAGTCTGTAAAGAGGTTTTATGGTTGACTGCACAGATGTTCGTTACAAGTTGCCAAATTAGTTAGATTTGCCCAAGGCATGAATAAACCTATTCGATATTATATCATTGATTGTTTGCCGCGATTGGCAGTAATGGTGCTTCATATTGCGACAATCTCCCTTTCAGCCTGCCACGTAAGCACAGAAATTGACAAACAACAGGGTGGTATTGAAAATCGAAATGTCGACTTATCGAGGAATGGATTGAACAGTGTACCATTACACCTGGCACAAAACAGAAACATCGAAAAACTGATTTTATTCCGAAATCATATAGACTCATTACCCGCGTTTATCGGAGGAATGGATTCGCTTGAAAAGTTATCACTCAAGTCGAACGAGTTGGTTTATGTGGATTCGAATGCCATGAACCTTCCCTCTCTTAAGGAACTTGATTTAAGATTCAACCGTTTGGAGCATCTTCCAGATGCCTTTACAGGGATGCTTGAGCTCGAAGTTTTGGATTTGCGAAACAACAAATTAAAGTCGCTACCACCCTCCATCGGAGCATTGAAAAACTTGCAACAACTATACCTTACTGATAACGATATAAGAACCTTGCCCTCAACCATACAAGGTTTGAAAAGGCTTAAATTCCTGGCCATAGGTAGAAACTCCATTGAGGAACGGCTACCAGAT
>JBJTQS010000288.1:0-3344 GCA_046075765.1 Bacteroidota bacterium | reverse complement strand
TGGACGGTTGGGAGGGGCTTGCCCGATTCCTGGGCCAAGAATGATTAATACCATTCGTTTGTATCGCGTAAATTTGCGCCATGATTAATAGACATTTGATTTGGCCCATATCGATTCGCTACGGATTTTTTTGTGGTATTTCACAAATCATACTCTTGGCAACCATTTTAGCTTCAGGTGGCAGTATCTACCATCCTGCTTTGGCATTGGGATGGATCATTACCTATGTTTATATACACAGGTTCATTAAGTCGCTGAGGGAAAACGAGGGAGAAGGGTACATTTCGTTTCGCCATGCGTATTTCTGCGGATTAACCTTGTCGTTTTTTGCATTCTTGTTGTATGGTTTGGTGCTTTACCTGCTTGGAACTTTGGTGTTCCCCGAAATCTTGACAGATGCCCGGAATGAGTTGCTTCGAAATGCCGAAGCCATGGAACGGATATTCTCCTCAAGCAGCTTTTTCAAAGCAGACGACCTGTATGAGGCTTATGAAAACATCACCCTCGGCCAATTCGCCTATAGCGAATCGCTTTCTAAGTTTTTGGGCGCCTTATTCTTATCTTTGGTCGCTGCGTTGATTCTTCGTCGAAAACAACCTCCTATTCAACATGACCAATCAAACCAACTCGCTTGATCTGTCCCTGGTGATTCCCCTTTTCAACGAGGAGGAATCTTTGCAAGAGTTGGTTGCCTGGATAGCTAAAGTTTGCGATGCCCATAACTTCAGCTATGAAGTGCTTTTGGTAGATGATGGCAGCAAAGACAAGTCCTGGTCGGTGATTCGTGAACTCGCAGCTGCAGACAAGCGTGTCAAAGGCATCCGCTTTAGGCGCAACTACGGTAAGTCGGCCGCCTTGAATGCCGGGTTTGAGCAGGGTAAAGGTGAAGTTGTGATTACCATGGATGCCGATTTACAAGATAGCCCTGATGAGATCCCGGGGTTGGTGGAAATGATTCGTTCGGGTAATGACCTGGTGAGCGGTTGGAAGCAAAAACGCTATGACCCCATCACCAAAACCATTCCCACAAGGCTTTTTAATTGGGCTACCAGGAAAATGAGTGGCATCCACAATCTGCATGATTTCAATTGTGGCCTTAAAGCCTATCGTTACGAAGTAATCAAGAACATCGAAGTATATGGCGAAATGCACCGGTATATTCCTGTTATCGCCAAATGGGCAGGCTTCAACCGTATTGCCGAAAAAGTAGTGCAACACAGTCCACGCAAGTACGGCACAACCAAGTTCGGCCTCGAGCGATTTGTAAATGGTTTCCTTGACCTGTTGAGCATCACCTTTGTATCCAGATTCGGCAAGCGGCCCATGCACTTTTTCGGATTATTGGGCACCATTAGCTTTTTAGCAGGTTTTGGAATCGCCGTTAAACTCGCAGTGGACAAGTATTTCTTTCAAGTCTACAACATGACCGATCGTCCCCTGTTCTTTTTCGGCATGTTAGCCATGATATTGGGTACGCAATTATTCTTAGCTGGATTTCTTGGAGAGATGATCGCCCGCAACGCACCCGACCGTAACCGTTATCAAGTTTCGGAGTCGGCCAATATTTGATTTTCCAGGCGGTAGTTCCGATTTTGGAACTGTATTCTGTATGTACAATTCCATCGATTTCTTAACTTTTATTGATTTGGACGTGTTAAACTTGCTCTATCAATAGGTATGAACAACAATTCCTACGCCTTGCCTGCAGCAACGGTTTGGCCGCGAGCAAGTGTCTTTTTGGATCAATGCTATGCTGAGCTTGGTTTGATGGATGCATTATCAACCCGCAAGTCTGATGTTGAGCGTGAGATTTTAGAAACAGGAAGCTATGTACATACGATTCGCGAACTGGCACATGGTTGTCGTATGGCTTGGCGTAACTCCAATCGTTGCATCGGTAGGCTGTACTGGAAGTCGCTCAAAGTGATTGACGCTCGGGAAATCAACGAGCCTTCACATGTTTTTGATGCATTGCAAAACCACTTGGATCTGGCTTTCAATAAAGGGGAAGTGTTATCCGTGATAACCATTTTCAGTCCCCAAGCCGATTTTCAATTACTCAACCACCAACTCATCCGCTTTGCGGGGCATGGAAACGGAGTAGGTGATCCGGCAGAAGAGGAGTTCACCAAAATATGCAATCAGCATGGTTGGCTGGCAACGCCAAAGACAGATTTCGATGTATTGCCTTGGGTGCTATCAAAATCAGATGGCAGCATTGTTACGAAGCAGCCGGACATTCAATCTGGGATGTTGGTTGATATTGAGCATCCTGAGCTTCCCTGGTTCGCTGACCTTGGTTTGAAATGGTATGCAGTGCCCGCCATTTCGGATATGATTTTGGAGATAGGAGGTATTGTGTATCCTGTTGCTCCATTCAATGGCTGGTACATGGGCACCGAAATCGGAAGCCGGAATTTCGGAGATGCGCACCGATATAATAAGCTTCCTGAAATTGCCTCGCGTATGGGCTTGGATACAAGTAATTCAGATTCGCTTTGGAAAGACAAAGCGTTGGTGGAGATGAATAGGGCGGTTATCCATTCTTACCGAAAAGCTGGTGTGGCTATCGAGAATCATCACGATGCATCGGAGCAGTTCATGCAGTTTTTACGATTGGAAGAGCAGCATGGACGTGAGTCAACAGGCGATTGGAGTTGGGTAGTACCCCCCATGTCGTCATCGGTTTCCCCGGTTTTTCATCAAGAGTTTGATAATACAGTACGAGGCCCGAATTTTTTCTATCGCGACCGAAAATCGGAATTATCACCGAAAAAGTCCAAAGGGAAATGTCCATTTCACTTTGGCTCCATAAAGTAGGTTTTATTGCTTTACGAAGCGAATCGACTTATTTGTTCCGTTTTCAAATTCGACCTGCAAGATGTAGGCGCCTGTTGAAAGCTGACTGATTTCGATTTCACTAAGCACTTGAGTAGATGATGCGAAATATGTTCTGCCAGAAATGTCCGTGATTTGAATGGATTTAGGCTTTGTTGATACCCCTCCTAATGCGAGGGAATGATGCGCAGGGTTAGGATACACAACGGGATTTTTTACGTTCAATTCTGACAGGTTGGTGTTGCCACAGCCCGGCGATGTAAGAAGCGAAGCGCGTAATGTATTCAAGAACCCAAGCATACGATCCTTCTGACCTTGGGTGAACATGGTCATGCAAGCATCATAGGAATAATCCATGTAATTTTCAATCATGTCTGGAGGGTCAATGCCGATAGCATTCCAATAGGCAGATTCGTTGGTGCAGGAGTTTTTGATAATGCAGGTTTGCTGACTTGCTGTGTCGGCATTCGGGGTGTCATCAACATAGTCCGTGGAGTCGCATGGGG
>JBJTQS010000287.1:0-4717 GCA_046075765.1 Bacteroidota bacterium | reverse complement strand
CTTCGTGCTCGATCAATGTTTGGGCTGATCCTAGCATATGTCCCGCGCTATGGAAGCTCAGTTGTATGCCGTTAATTTGAAATGGCTGTTCCATTTCAACTGAATGTATGATGGACTTGAGCTTGGAGCCATATCGGGCCCGCATGATGGCTGCTGTTGCAGGTGTGCACCAAACTTCGCGATTGGATGGAATTGCATGGTCGGCATGGCCGTGCGACACCACTGCTCTTTCAACCCCGCGCTTGGGATCAAGATGGAAGTCGCCGGGGCCGAAATACAGCCCCTTGGGAGTTTTTTCAATTGGTAATCTTCCCTCCATTCAATGCGTAGTTAGCTTTCCAGCTTTTTCAAAATCTCCAATAATGCAGGCATTACGGGAGTATGGTCATCGTTGATGATTACATGTTGGCACTTAGCCACAAGCTCATCTTGGTTCATCTGACGAGACATGATATCCTGGATTTCCTTTTCGGAGCGCTTGTCGCGCTTCAGAACCCTTCGTAGCCGTACATATTCGGGGGCAACAACGGCAATCACTTCGTCAACCTGTTGGTTAGCCCCACTTTCAAATAAGATGGCTGCTTCTTTGAAAAGTATCTTTTCGCTTTTGTGATTAGCAACCCAGTCCTCAAACATCTTTCGAACAACAGGGTGTAGAATCGAGTTGATTTGTTTCAGCAATTCTCTGTCTGCAAAAACCTTTGAGGCAATAAAAACGCGATTGGCCTTACCATTGGAATCATAGGCCTCGTTTCCGATTAGGGCCTTTATCTGAAGCACCACTTCGGCGTTTTGCTCCAACGCACTAGAGGCCTGCTCATCGGCATTGAACACTAAATAGCCCATTGCTTGCAGACATCGGGCAATGGTCGACTTGCCACTTCCGATACCGCCGGTTATGCCTACCAAACGGGGTTTCATGGTTCAATTAAATATTCTACACGCTCGGGTTCGAGCCGGATGCGTTTGGCGTTGGATGGTTTTTGTGCAAGCACGAGCGTGAGCGGCTTTCCATTTGCAATGGCTTGGTTGGCATCTGCAACCAAAACAAATTCTTCGGCTTTAATATCACCAATAGCGGAAAGTTCAGCTTGAAATACCACTCGAACTTTGGAAGGCAGCACCTTTAGCTTTTTGCTACCTGCATTCTTCAGCTGCACCGGAACCATGAAAGACCCTTCGGTGAATTCTCCAACTGGTATATTGACCTGCACTTTGGTGTGCGATTGCAAAACATCCTTTGGTAGATTTTTTTTGATTTCCAGATCTTCAGAAAAGGTTTGGAATACGTCTTGCTTGCTGAGCTTGATTGTCTCAACACTATTTATCTTCTTCAATTGGGCTGGTGGTCCGGATATCTGGATGCTGTCGGGAATTATGGTTGCATTGGTTGTGGAATCGAACCTGCTCCTGAAACGGATATCGAGTTTGGCTATAACCGGGATTTTTTTAGATGTTTCACTGATTATACCGGGGGCAATCCACTCGGGTTCCAACTTGAAAGGCAATGGGTCAGCGGGTAGCTGACTAACGAGGGAGAGCGACCTGATACTTATTTTTCCAATCGTGCTCGAATCACTTTTGCCAAGATCAATCACCAACGAGTCCGGCATCCTGCGAAAAGCCAAATACAATAAATCCCATCCGCTGCCTTGGTAATGAAATGTGGCTTCACTGGGTAGCTCGCCAACTAACCGAGCATTGAAAGGGGTGTTGTGATAGGCGAGTGGCAGTTTGTACTCGGTGGTAAAGGTGCCGGTAAGGGTTGTAGCAAGCCACGCAGTTGATGAGATGATCAGGCATATCACAAAAACAATCACCTTCCTGTTGGGCTTTAACCTGCCGACAGGATTTTGGCTTGATTGTTCCGATGCCGTTTTCTCAGCCATCGTTTCTCAGTGTTCCACAATAAGTGGAGTAGGAGCTGCTTATTTTTTCGGACCTTCTGTGCGGTCGCGGTAAGCTTTGGTGGCCTCAGCAGAAACAGCACTTTTTTCCAGTCTAACCTTAACATTAGAGTCGATTTCAACCAGGAAAGTGGTGTCGGCCATCTCCACTATTCGGCCGTGGATACCACCGATTGTTACCACCTTATCACCTTTTTGAAGGGTTTCTTTGAATTGGCGCTCTTGTTTGGCCTTCCTCATTTGTGGACGAATCATGAAGAAATAGAAAATCACCACGATAAGTAGAATCATCATGAGATTGGCCATTCCGCTTGGTTGGCCTTGGGCTTGCAACAGGATGTAGGTAAGTGACATGTTGTTTTTGGGTTATGGTTTTTTATTGCTTTTTAGCTTGGATGTCAGCGCTGACTTTCAGAACCTTGGTGTTGGGTTCTGTGTTGGCAATCAGTGTTACTGACTTAGTGGTCATGCCTGATTTGCCAGAGCTGTCGAAAGTGACATTAACTTCACCTTCTTCGCCTGGCGCTACTGGTGTTTTGGTGTATTCGGGAACCGTGCAACCGCAAGAGGCGGATGCGTTGGAAATTACCAACGGGGCGTTTCCTGTATTCTTGAATTTGAATGTGTAAGAAACCTTTTCGCCTTCTGTGATTACTCCGAATTCATGGTTGTCGGTCTCGAATTCAAAAACAGGCAGACCGCTTGTAGGTGTGGCTGCAGGGTCGGCAGATGCATTGTTATTGACTACTTCAGGGGAGATAGCCTCCTCTTTACCCTCGTTGGGAGAGCCACACGACCACAATAATGTGGTTGCAAGCAGGATGAATTTGGTTGATTTCATGATTCAATGATGTTTTTGACGTTTGACTATTTCAAAACAGAAAATTAAAGCATTATTCGATAAGTCCGCGCCCTGACTTTTTAACCGCTCCTGTTTCGCGCAGATCAATCACAAGTTTATCAATTACTCCGTTGATAAACGCTTTGCTCTTTGGAGTACTGTAGTCCTTGGAAATATCAATATATTCGTTTATGGTAACCTTAACGGGGATGTTGGGGAACTTCAAGATTTCGCAGAGTGCCATCTTGAGCAGAATCACATCGATGAGCGCAATACGTTCAACCTCCCAGTTTTTTGTCCGTTCTGATACCAGCTTCTCATATTCGTTATCATGATGCACGGTCTCGGTGAAAAGCTTTTCCATGAATTCACGGTCTTCCTCCTCATCCCTGAACTCTGCCATCAATTCGTAAGCTCCTTTTTTATCCGGGTGTGCCACTTTGATGGTTTTCAGAACCATGCTATTTACAAGTTCCAACGCTTCGGCCCACCAAAGGTTTTGCTCCTCCATCGAGTTGGTCATGGGTTCGGAACTAGAAATCACATCCTTGAAGATATAGGTGCAAAATTCAATGTCCTCACGTTCCGTGTGTGAACCCTTCGCAACATAACTCCGGTATTCTTCTTTTTGCCTTAGTTGGTGATATACTTTACGGATGAGGTCAGTATCCTTGGTGGCTGGAATCTTTCGCGAACTGATCAGCTTTTGAAACGAATCCTTCTTTAGGAAATCAATGAATATGTTATCCTTGAGATAGGATAGATGTTCATATTCGGCAGCTGTCATGCGTGGAGGCAAATCAGCCATATACCGTTCCTCCTCATCAGCCACTTCGATTAAAAGCTGTAACAAGTACAAGTAAAGGTCGTAGCTCCTGGATGTGCCTTTGAATAGGTTGTCAACCGAGGTTTTGAGGCTGCGGTCTTCCGTTTGGTGCCATGCATATAATGCCTGCATGACACGAATCCTCAAATGCCTTCTGCTTAGCATAACTTGAATTGAATGGTTTGAAAAAGAAAATTCACTCTCACATTCCCAACTTCACTCGTCCGATATCGGCAATGCGCTTTTCAGCCATGCGTGTTGCGGCCAAGTAGGTGGGGATGTTTTCGGTGGCAGCTTTGCCATGGATATCGAGTGTATAGTCGAATATCTTTTCAGTTTGCTGCAAGGCTCTTTCGCGATTGTAACCGGTTAGCTCAGAGTAAACATTGATCAATCCTCCGGCGTTAATCAAGAAATCGGGGGCGTATATGATTCCTTTTTCAGATAGCATTTTTCCATGCACGGCCTCTTCAGCCAATTGATTATTGGCAGCTCCGGCAACTATGGCGCATTTCAAGCGATTGATGGTATCGGTATTTAATGTGGCACCTAAGGCGCATGGAGCATAAATGTCCATGTCCATGTCGTAGAAATCAGTTGAGGAAAGCACCTGTGCTCCCGTGTCGGAAGATACTTTCTTTAACTGGTCCTCATTGATATCGATGATCGAAACCTTAGCTCCTTCTTTGGTCAGTAATTTCACCAAGTTCTCGCCTACATGGCCAACACCCTGCACAACAACTTTTTTTCCGTTGAGGCTGTCATTGCTCCAAAGGTGTTTTGCGGATGCTTTCATTCCCATGTAAACACCATAGGCAGTAACAGGGGAGGGGTCGCCACCACCACCCATGGATTCAGGTAAACCGGTAACATGACGAGTCTCCATATGAACATACTCCATGTCTTTTGTGGAGGTGCCCACATCTTCGGCTGTGATGTATTTTCCATTGAGGCTGTTCACGAACTTTCCAAAACGACGGAACAATGGCTCGGATTTATCTTTTTTGGAATCTCCAATAATTACCGCTTTGCCTCCTCCTAGGTTCAATCCGCTGATAGACGCTTTGAAAGTCATGCCTCGCGACAATCGCAAAACGTCTTGAAGCGCTTCCGCTTCGGTATTGTATTTCCAGAATCGGGTAC
>JBJTQS010000286.1:0-2886 GCA_046075765.1 Bacteroidota bacterium | reverse complement strand
CACAACACCACCTGATCGTTGCCCTATCGCCCGCCGACGCTAACTGGCGGATGGTCTTCCCCGGGGAGACAACCCAAACAACCTCAAAACCATCGTAATTGCCACCGCCATGGGTTAAAGCGACTTGCTGTGAAAAAAAAGCGCATCCTGCCCGGAACGGCAGCGCGCCTGGTGGAATGGGGTGGCCTGGGTTAAGCAGCGAGCAAAACTGATCGGTAACGCTATCGCCGTCATGCAAGTAAACAGCAATCTCGATGATATTATCATGCGATGGGTGGCTTCCAGTGGTTTCTAAGTCTACAACGGCGTACATGTAAGGCAAAAAGTGCGCGAGAGGAGACTCGAACTCCTACAGGTGTTACCCCACAGGCTTCTGAGACCTGCGCGTCTACCAATTCCGCCACTCGCGCGGATCATTTATGTGCCCAAGGCGAGATTCGAACTCGCACGGGTATTCCCGCCACCCCCTCAAGATGGTGCGTCTACCAATTTCGCCACTTGGGCAGGGGTTAATTAAGGGTGCAAAAGTAGGGTATTTTTGGTTAACTTAATTATCTACCCTAAGCCTGGCTGCTAATCGAGTAAGGAATATGAAATTTCAACGGCAAAAGGCTTGTCGGAAACGCCAAGTTTGTTGGCTGCAAAGTATGAGATCCGTAAGATGAGGGAGGATGGTTCACTGATGCTCATATTACCCATTACCTTCAAATAAACACTTTTACTTGTTTCATTATCAGTTAGTTTAATAATAGTGCCTATCGGCGCAGATTTATGCAAACAATAGTAGTGTCCAGGTGCCCATAAGGCATCATCCGCTCGCTTGACTAATCCTGTTTCGATGATTTGCATATAGGATTTACCTCCGTCCTTCGGCCGAATGGTTTGAACCCGTTTGGTGGGGTTGGTTTGCTTGTACAGATCATTTTGCAATATAGAGCTGTCGGCTATAACAGGCTTTTGGGCCAAGCTGTCAATGCCTCCCTGCGGATCGATTTGAGCACGGCGTATTATCAATACTTTGCCTTCAGTGATTCCCTCGTTTAAAATCCCATTCAAGCGCTTTATTTCACTGATCGAAACGCCATACATCCTGGATATGGAAAAAAGCGTTTCGCCTTTTTTAACTTGGTGGGTAACCTCTTGTTGGGTTTTTACCTTGTTGGAGTCGGGTAGGGTGGGGGATGTAATCGTGGGAGGCGATACTGCCAACAGTTCAAAGCTTCCTTTTTGATGGATGTTTAAATGCGGATGACCAAAAGCTCCAAGCATGAGCATCGTCACAATGCAAAAGGAAATTACCAGCAAAGATGTTCCGCTTCTTTTCAAGGAATTATCGAATAGAGAATGGTAGTATATTTACACAATATTAAACAATATCTCCGTTTTCAAGTATTACGCATCACAAAAACAAAACCAATGAAACTAAATTCGTCGATACTTTCATTTGTTCTTGGGTTGATGTTGTTCATTGCATCAGAAGCGAATGCGGGCACGCAACCCAAAGCGTATGTGATTGATGTTCGCGAGGAAATATCGCCAGGCATGGCTCGTAAATTGGGCAAGGCATTAGATGAAGCGCAAGCTCAAAAAGTGGACTTAGTCATTCTAAATATGAACACCTACGGTGGCCTGTTGGATGCCGCCGATACCATGCGTACCCGTTTGATGAACTTTCCGATTCCCGTAGTGGCTTTCATCAATAATAACGCTGCCTCTGCCGGTGCATTAATCGCCATCTCCTGCAATCGTATTTACATGACCGGAGGTTCCAGCATTGGAGCTGCTACAGTTGTGGATGAGAGTGGTGAGCCACTGCCCGACAAATACCAATCCTACATGCGCTCAATCATGCGCTCAACGGCCGAAAAACGCGGCAGAAATCCAATAATAGCCGAAGCCATGGTGGATCCGCGAACTTATATTCCCGGTGTGAATGATTCCGGTAAGGTTCTCACCTTTACCACCTCCGAAGCCATCAAGAACGGTTATTGCGAGAAGCAAGTGTCTTCCATTAATGAGTTGCTGGAAGCTGAGCAGTTGGTTGGCGCCAAGCAGTTGAGTTATGAGGCAACTTGGATCGATAATGTAATTACCTTCTTTACCAATCCCGCAGTCAGCGGAGTGCTGTTGCTGATTATTCTCGGTGGAATCTATTTTGAACTTCAAACTCCCGGAATTGGTTTTCCGCTTTTGGCCGCTGCAGTAGCCGCAGTCTTGTATTTCGTTCCTCTCTATCTGGATGGCATGGCCGCCAATTGGGAAATCCTTCTGGCTATTATAGGTTTTGCCTTGTTGGTTGTTGAATTCTTTGTTATTCCTGGTTTTGGCATAGCCGGCATTTCTGGAATCGTGCTTATCGTATTGGCATTTGCTTTCAGTATGGTGGGAAACCAAGGTTTCGATTTTTCTCCTGTGTCGAGCCGTGAGCTGACTGTAGCCTTTGCTACGGTTGTTGTTTCCATGTTCGCTGCTGTGATTCTAGCATTTGTTACTGGCAGGAGCTTGATGCGCTCTTCAAGGTTTGGAAAGATGGTGTTGCAAACCACTATGGAGTCGGGTTCTGGATTTGTGAGTGCAGATGCGAGCATTCATGCACTGATTGGCTCTGACGGTATCACAGAAACATTACTGCGTCCATCTGGAAAAGTGTTGATAGGAGGCCGTGTTTATGATGCCGTAGCCGACATCTCTTTCATAGAAAAAGGTATAGGCATTACTGTAAAGTCCGTTAATGGACAGTCTTTGGTTGTATCTAAAAAAACTGATTTTTAATATGAAGAATTTCTTTTCTGCCATTGTATGCTCCTTTCTGATTTCCTGGTCCATTCCAAGCCTTGGCCAAGCTGAGGCAACAAGTGAAGAGCCGATGGATACCGTTTCGGGTAG
>JBJTQS010000285.1:0-2579 GCA_046075765.1 Bacteroidota bacterium | reverse complement strand
AGAAATTAATATGCCAGGTATCCATCCCGGAATTAAAGCGAAGTGAAGTAAATGGAATGGCCATTTCCACAATCCAGCGGTCTTTTTTTCGGTGCACATGCGAAAACCATCGATTGTCCCAGAGCACAAAAGAAAATTCACCATTGGTGAACAAGGCTTTCAAAACGGTTTGCCCAAAGACCCCTATTCACTATTTGAATACGAGAAGCGAATAGTTGAAGGCATCCGTGAAAACGAAACCATAGAAGTTGAAGTGCCCAAACATTGGTCGGATATGGCCGCCCACATTCTGGCAACGCACTATCTATTGCATATCGAGACTGAAGGAAAAAAGATCCATGAGCATTCGGTGAAGCAAGCAGTGGCAAGGTTGTCGAGCAGCTGGGCACGGTGGGGTTTTGAATTGGGATATTTTGCCTCTTGGGAGGATGCGCAAGCGCTGCAAGACGAAACCGCCTTCATGCTATTGAATCAAATGGCGGCACCCAACTCACCACAGTGGTTCAACGCAGGAATTTATACTGAATATGGTATTAAAGGACAACCCCAAGGACATTTTTACGCGGATCCTGAAACCGGTCAAGTACTTCCATCTACATCGACTTGGGAAAGACCGCAGTTGCATGCTTGCTTCATACAATCCGTAAACGACAATTTGGTAGGCGATACCGGTATCATGGATTTGTGGATGCGCGAGGCCCGCGTGTTCAAATTCGGAAGTGGTACCGGAAGCAACTTCTCTGCCTTGCGTGCAAGAGGTGAAACGCTGGAAGGTGGTGGCGCATCCTCTGGATTAGTATCCTTCCTAAAAGTGGGCGATGCCGCTGCGGGTGCCATACGTTCGGGAGGCGCAACAAGGAGAGCTGCCAAGATGGTCAATGTAGATTTGGACCATCCCGATATTCTTGAATTCATCCGCTGGAAAGCGAAAGAAGAAGAAAAAGCACAGGCACTCATACAAGCAGGCTTCACTCCCGAAGATGCTTATGGAACCGTTTCGGGACAACATGCAAACCATTCGGTCAGGGTTAGTGATGCGTTCATGCGTTGCCTGGATGAACAAGGAGAATGGGCTTTGCGGTTCCGCACCAATGGAAGACTCAGCTCGATGCCGAAAGCAACTTTGCTTTGGAATGAGTTGGTGCAAGCCGCATGGCGATGCGGAGACCCTGGACTGCAATTTCATTCCACCATAAACAAATGGAATACTTGTAAAGAGAGTGGGACCATAAATGCATCCAATCCTTGCGCCGAATATCTATTCCTCGACGAAACAGCGTGCAACCTGGCATCCTTGAATCTATTGAAATTCATAGACGGCAAAGGGAAATTTCATCCCGAGCAGTTGAAACATGCGGCTAGAATCTGGACTATTGTATTGGAGATTTCGGTGGCCATGGGACAATTCCCATCCAAAGAAACTGCTCGAAATACATGGCGTTATAGAACATTGGGCTTGGGCTACACAGGACTAGGTGCGGCCTTGTTACAATTGGGTATGGGTTATGGCAGCGAAAATGCAAGGCATTGGGCAGCCGCTGCAACTGCTTTGATAACTGCGGAGGCTTTTCGTACATCCTCTGAAATGGCGGAAACAAAAGGGCCGTTTGCAGCTTATGAGGAGAACAAACAATCTATGATGCAAGTAATCGACATGCATATGGAATCGCTGGATGGCATTGTTCCCGATTCGACCAACCGAGCGTTGTTGTATTTAGCATTACAAACATGGCAGTTGGCCGAAACTGGTGGAAGGTTTTATGGGTTCCGAAATGCGCAGGTGACTTGCATCGCACCCACTGGAACCATCAGCTTGCTGATGGATAGTGAAACCACCGGCATGGAGCCCTATTATGCTTTCGATACCAGAAAAACATTTTCCACAGGTAAAAAACTGCGTTTAGATTTTCCAATGGCCTGGAAAAAAATCGCTTCCAAAACCCCGATAAAAGTATATGAGGGGAAAGTTGAAAACCGCATGACCGATGATGTTGATTGTATTCACAAATACGCGGATGTGGATGATGAGATTGGAGATCTCTTCACTACTGCTATGCCTTGCCCGATTTGTAACCATGCTGGATTGCATGTGAACATGCACATTGATATGATGGCTGCCATACAACCCTTCGTTTCTGGTGGAATTTCGAAAACCGTGAATCTGCCACACCATGCCACACAAAAAGATGTTTCGGCCTGCTTCCTGAGAGCCTATCATTCAGGCTTGAAATCCATCAGTGTTTACCGTGACGGATGTAAACTGATACAACCATTGCAGCAAGGAGATTGCTGCACCATTTAAAACCCATTAATACAAACAATCAAAAACCAAAATCATGAAAACAAAAATCACTTACCTAACCATTATTGCGGCTTCAATTTTAGCCTTCTCGAACACAAATGCACAGTCTTTACGCATCAAGGGCGGCATGAATTTATCCAATATGCTCATGGAGGACAATGACTATAACCTAAGCGATGATTTTAAAAATCGATTGGGTTACCAACTTGGACTCACTGTGCAAACCGAGAGTGACAACTTCCTATCATTTGAAGGAGGATTAAACTTCGGTACTCGT
>JBJTQS010000284.1:0-4630 GCA_046075765.1 Bacteroidota bacterium | reverse complement strand
TGCACCGGATTGTCCCAACCTTCGTAATTGGTCCATTCCAATTTACTGATGTAATCTGTGCCACCCTCGGCTCGAAGGAAAACAGTGCCTGCGATGTTTTCAGAGAAGTACTCATTGTCGCACGAGTCGCGCGCCGAAACTTTGTAAAATCTTTGCGCTACATCGGCATCCGCGTTAGCGTCTAAAAAGGAAATATCCCCGGAAGGGTCATAAGGAACAACACCAATTTCGGTGAAATTCCCGTTTTGCGAATTGGCTCTGAAAAAGTGATAGGTTTTGGTGTCGGCAGCAGGATCCGCATGGCACCGAAGCTGAACTGCCGAACCGGTTACACTGGCATAACGCACATAGAGGAACTCAGGTTGTGTGAATATATCGGCTAACACGGAGGCAACATTCGATGATGAACTCTTTCCATTGTTGCCAACGGCATGAATCAAAACTTCGTAGTTGGCGCCTGGTGTTTGCAATACCAAATCGTAAGACAACACAGTAGCAAGTGTGCTTCCATCAATGATCCAGGATCCGCCATTCTCACGGTACCAAATCTCATATCGCGAAATGCCTCCAATCATATTCACATAGGGCGACCATTTCAGCTGCGCTGTTCCTTCGCATTTGGCCAATGTTGCTTCCAGGAAAATGGTTTTGTGGTTGGTGGCTACTGGACTAAGATTCTTGCAGCTGTCGTAAGCGGCAACAGTGAAAACTTCAG
Source organism: Bacteroidota bacterium (assembly GCA_046075765.1). GTDB lineage: Bacteria > Bacteroidota > Bacteroidia > AKYH767-A > OLB10 > JALRAP01. Next base: position 3,915 of record JBJTQS010000284.1, on the reverse strand, counting down.
ATGCCAGCTCCGAGTTTGTGAGTGCGGATGGATAGGAGAAAAAGAGGTTGTTGATGCCTACTACTGCGCCGATGGAATCATAGGAGAGGCCGTTGAACAGATAAATGACATAGCCTTGCGTATCAGCACTGGAATCGGGCTCCCAAGTGATTGCCACATTGCCGGTGAGGGGGTCGATGCTAACAGAATCCATGGAGGTTGCTGCGGGGCCTCTCGTATCGCGGAAGCGTTCCCCATCGATGGTTGAAATCGATTTGCATCCGGAGGCGTCGTCAAGCGTGACTCGGTAATCGATGAATTTGTCGCAGAAATAATTGGTGTCGAAAGCGAAGGTGTCGGGTGTAAAACGAAATGGCGTATAAACACCTGGTGTCAGCACTTTTGAAACGGTATATTGATTGCTGGCAGTGGAAGGAAGTGGTTTGCTGATGGCGTTCCAAGTGAGTCGCACTTGCTCGTTGGAGAGCGGCGTAGTAACCAACCGCATGGTTCGTAGTGTATCGCTTGGCGCGGAGAAGGTGTTGCAGCAGCCTTCGCGTGTCTTGATGTAAAAGTAGAAGGTGAAGTTGGTGGCGTTAACACTGTTGATGGTGAAGGTTTGGGTGCCATGCACCTTAACGCTGTCGTACAAGCTGAATGGACCGTTTGCGGAAGGACTTCCGTAGATGAAGTATCCGCCGAATACAGAGCCTGTGTCGGGGGTGGTGATCCAGGTTAGTGTTACCGCACCATTTGGTTCTACCGATATGCAGCGCAGAGATGGGGGAGAAAGTTGGGCAAACGAGATCTGACCGATAAATAGCATCAATACCAAAAGCATCAATCGGCCGAGTCGCGGTTTTTTGATGTTGTTGGTGGATGTCATGCAGTCTGAAAGTGGGTCAATCAAGGGAAACGCGTCTGTGCGGTTTTTGTTGTGCCCGTGGGTGCGAATTTACCCATTTTCCGAACCGTCCCAAAATACGAAGGGACCGCCAAGCAGTCCCTTCGTGAATTTCAAGCGTCATCTTTTACCTGACCAAAGTGGTGGTGCCATGAAAGGTATGCTCTTTTCCTCCGCGAGTTACCACTTTGATTGAGTAAGCATACACACCCTCAGGAGCGGGCTTATTATCCACATCAAGTCCGTTCCAGAATTTCAACCAGCTGTCGGTCACATACACTCGCTGACCCCAGCGATTGAAAATAACCATTTCGAATGATGTCACATCCAAATCGTATCCAGCATTGAAGAAGAAGTCGTTCACGCCGTCATCGTTCGGAGTAAATGCGTTTGGCACATAGAACGGATTCACCATGACCATGCGTGTTTTGGAATCCGGACAACCATTGATGTTAAGCACCGTGAGGGTAACAGGGAAATCGCCCACTTCATTGAAGTAGTGATAAGGATTCTGTTGCACGATGCTTCCGCCATCACCGAAGTCCCAAGCCCAAGCCACTGCGTTCTGTGAAAGGTCGGTGAACTGCACTTTGCCGTTGAACACATTCACAAATTCAGGATCGAATTTGAAATCTGCTTCAGCAAGAGGATAAAAGATCACTTCCACATCATCCGAAACCGTGTCGGCACAACCTGCGGTGGTCATGATATATAAGGTGGCCGTGTAAGTACCTTGCTCCTCGTAGATGTGCGTTGGATTGGTTTGGTTCGAAGTGGTGCTATCACCGAAGGTCCAAGTGAATTGCGACAACGGAGGATAGGTAGAAGTGTTGGTGAAGAAAGTACGAGGAGTGTTGCAATCAGAGCTTGGAACATGTGTGAAGCTGGCAACGGGTGTTTGGTTCACGGTGAAGTTCACCGCGGTGGTTCCTTGGCATCCGTTCAAGTCGGTAACGGTTACCGAGTAATTGCCACCAACTGTTAACGTGTTGTCGGGTGCGTTGGTGCCGTTAGACCACAAATAATCTACAAATCCTGCAGAGGCGCTCAAGGTAGATGAGTCTCCGTCGCAAATCTCCAAGTCGCCGGTGATAGTAGGTACTGGCAACTGGTTCACTATGATATCAACGGTGCCAACGAATGTTCCTGGGCAGTTATTGTCGTTGAGTGCCACCAATGTGTAGGTGGTGGAGGTGTTCGGAGTAACAGGCAAATCGGTGGTGGTGCCTACGCTGTTCAATGGTCCGAAGGTGTTTGTGCCATCACTGTAGCTGAAGGTGAATGGTGCGGCACCTGTGAAGTTGAAGTAGAGTGGAGTCTGGTCTCCAAAGCATATCGCTGTGCTTCCAAAAATAGATCCAGTTGGAATGGCGTTCACCGTTAAGGTTTGAGAAGTGGTTCCAACGCAACCGTTGCCATCTGTTACCGTCACCGTGTAGGTGCCAGCGGTGCCAGTGGTGATAGTTTGTCCGCCGCTACCATCGCTCCAAACATAAGATGAGTATGAGCCTGCATCGAATGTGGTGGTGGTTCCGTCGCAAACTACATTGTTACCTGCAATCACTGGAACGGGATTTGCGTTTACTGTTACCAATTGCGAGGCGCTTCCGGTACAGCTATTCAAATCGGTAACTGTAACCGTGTATGTTCCGTTGATGGTTGGGTTGATGGTTGCCGATGCCGAGCCGCTGCTCCAAGAATATCCGGGATAACCTGGTGAGGCATTGAGTGTAGCAGCAAAGCCTTGACATACTTCGAACGTTCCGGCAATGGAAGGAACAGGATTCTGATAAATGGTTACATCTTCAAATGTAGTTCCTGTACAACCGTTTCCATCGGTTATCGTAACCGTGTACTGTCCGGCAGTACCAGGGTTGATGGTGGCACTTGCTTGTCCGCTGCTCCAATTGTACAACGTCATGCCAGGGTTGGCGTTCAGTGTTGCGGTGGCACCTTGACAAGCGTCAAAGTCGCCAGTGATCAAAGCAACAGGATTTGCGTTTACAGTGAGTGATTGACTTGTGGTTCCGATACAACCATTGTTGTCGGTTACAGTAACGGTGTAAACTCCTGTTGTGGCAATGTTGATGGTTTGGTTAGAGCCTAAACCACCCGACCATTGATAGCCTGCATAGCCTGCGCCAGCATCGAATGTGCTTGAGGCTCCTGCGCAGATGGCAGTGGTGCCCGCAATCACTGGAACCGGGTTGGCATTTACCACTACAAGTTGAGAGGCCGAGCCAGTACAAGCATTTCCATCGGTAACGGTAACGGTGTATGTTCCACCAACAGCCGGAGATATGGCATTGGCGTTTTGTCCGCTACTCCATTGGTAATTGTTATATCCCGCAGTAGCTGTAAGTGAAGCGTTGAAGCCTTGGCAAACCGTGAATGTTCCATTGATTGCTGGAACCGGATTTGCGTAAATCGTTACCGCTTGTGAAGTTGTTCCGGTGCAACCATTACCGTCTGTAATGGTCACTGTGTATGTGCCTGCAGTTCCAGGATTGATGGTGCCTGTAGCCAAGCCACCGGTCCATTGGTAGTTGGTCATGCCTGCGTTTGCAGTCAAGGTAGCCGTTGCACCTTGACAAGCATCAAAGTCGCCAGAGATGACTGCAATTGGATTGGCATTAATTGTGAGAGTGCGTGTTCCTGATCCAACGCAGCCGTTGTTATCTGTAACGGTTACGGTGTATGTTCCTGCAATTGTTGGCGACACGGTTTGTGTACTGCCCAATCCACCCGACCATTGGTAGGATGCGTATCCAGCACCTGCATCGAAGGTGGTGGAGCCACCTGCGCAGAATGCGTTGTTTCCAGTTATGTTTGGAACTGGGTTTGCGTTAACGGTTAGTAATTGTGAATCGGTTCCTGTACAACCATTGGCATCGGTAACAGTAACTGTGTAGGTTCCTGCTACACTAACTGAAACGTTTTGCGTAGCACCCAATCCACCAGACCATTGGTAGGATGTGTAGCTGCCCGCATTGAAGGTAGTGTTGTTACCAGCGCAAATGGTACTTGTGCCT
>JBJTQS010000283.1:0-2507 GCA_046075765.1 Bacteroidota bacterium | reverse complement strand
TCAACTCCAAGTGCTATGCATTCCAAAAGGTTTAGGGGAGTGCCAACCCCCATCAAATACCTTGGTTTATCTTTGGGTAGGATGTCGCAAACTGCTTCTGTCATTTCATACATTTCCTCAGCAGGTTCGCCAACTGAAAGTCCACCGATGGCATTGCCTGAGCAATTGGCCGAAGCAATGAATTCCGCGGATTCTTTCCTGAGGTCAGGGTAGGTGCTTCCTTGTACAATGGGAAATAGATGCTGATCGTAACCGTAAATAGGTCCATTGGAATCGAGGTGTGATATACACCTTTGAAGCCATCTATGTGTCATTTCCATCGATTTCCTTGCGGTTCTTTTTTCGCATGGGTAGGGGGTGCATTCATCGAAGGCCATTATGATGTCTGCGCCAATTGCCCGTTGGATGTCCATGGAGGTTTCCGGAGATAGAAATCTTTTGGATCCGTCGATGTGTGAGCGGAAATAAACTCCTTCTTCCTTAATCTTCCGCGTTTCGGCAAGGGAGTATACTTGGTACCCACCGCTGTCTGTGAGGATAGGCCTATCCCAATTCATGAAACCATGTAATCCTCCTGCTCTGATGAGTAGTTCAGTACCGGGACGAAGATTCAAGTGGTATGTGTTTCCAAGTATGATATATGCGTTCGTATCGGCTTTTAAATCACGTTGATGAACTCCTTTGACAGTTCCAGCCGTTCCAACTGGCATGAATACGGGTGTGGGAATATCTCCGTGGTGGGTTTTGATGAGTCCCGCACGGGCCTTGCTACCGCTGTCGACTTGTTGTAGGCTGAAAAACATGATACTACGTGTGGGATTGGCGAACGTGTTAATATCTTGTCAAAAGTAGAAATTTATATTCTTGGCTGCCTTTTTAGTTTTGCATCTCGATTTTATGTGATGATGAATTTTGATTTTTCATGGCAGTGGTGGGTGGTTGCGATCGGCGCCGTTGCGCTGCTTATACAGTTTGGGCATTTGTTTTTCAGGTTTGCACGGGTTGCTTTTCATAAGCCATCCAACTTAAATAACTCCATTGAGCCAGTTTCGGTCATTATTTGCGCAAGGAATGAATTAAAAAATCTGCAGCAGTTTCTAGATTCGGTTTTGAATCAGAATTACCCTGAATATCAGGTTGTGGTTGTCAATGATTGCTCTTGGGATGAGAGTGAGAAGTATTTGGATGAAATGGCAATCAAATACCCGCAATTGAAGATTGTAACTATCCGAGAACAAGAAAAGTATATTCACGGAAAGAAGTTTGCCGTTTCATTGGGTGTGAAAGCAGCTGCCCACGATTTACTTTTGTTGACTGATGCGGATTGTAAGCCAGTCTCTCCCGATTGGATCAATCGTATGGCATCGGCATATATGGCAGGTACTGAAATAGTGGTCGGTTATGGTGCTTATATGAAATCTGGTGGGTTTTTGAACAGGCTTATCCGATTCGATACCGTTTTCAGTGCAATACAATATTTATCTGCTGCCATGGCGGGCAAGGCTTATATGGGTGTTGGGCGTAATCTTTCATACCGAAAATCGTTGTTTTTCAAAAACAAAGGGTTTGCAAAACATAATCATATTCTTTCAGGCGATGATGATCTTTTCGTGAATGAAACAGCTCGAAAAGATAATGTTATGGTTCAAATGCATCCCGATTCTTTCACCTTGTCTGTACCCCAAAACTCTTTTGGAGCTTGGTTCCGCCAAAAGCGAAGGCATCAAAGCACTTCTGCCCATTACAAATCAGTGCATCGTTTGCAAATTGGCTCCTTATTTTTTTCCCATCTGGTTTATATGCTGGTAACAGCATTGTTATTGGCTGTTGGTTTCCAACCTTATTGGGTTATTGGAGTTTTTGGTTTTTGGTTGTTAGCTCGAATGATTATATTTGGCATGTCAATGAAGAAGCTGGGAGAACTCGACAACCTCTGGATGCTGCCGATATTTGACTTCGTAATTTGGTTCCTTTATCCTGCCTTAGCCCTTTCCAATTCAATAAGCAAGCCTAAAACCTGGAGATAATGTCTGATGAACAGCAAGTCGGTTCGGCCGAAGTAAATCCCAACTTAAGTGAAAAGGCTGTTAAAGACTATGCCTTGGTGCGTGATGCGGTTGATCATGGTAATCAAAAGGCTTATGCCGAATTGATGTCGCGCTACAAGGATTCCATTTACTTCATGCTGTTGAAAATGGTCAACAATAGGGATGACGCCGACGATCTGACCATCGAAGCTTTTGGAAAGGCCTTTCGAAACTTAAAGCAATACACACCAGATTATGCTTTCAGTACTTGGTTGTTTAAAATAGCCACCAATAACTGTATTGATTTCATCCGCAAGAAGCGCAAAATGACACTATCCTTGGATAGGGGTTTTGAAACGGACGACGGTGGAGAAATGACCTTGGAAGTGAAATCCAACACGCCCGACCCTGAGGAACACATGATGAAAAAACAAAATGTAATCCTGATGCGAGATGTGGTTGAGCGTTTAAAGCCTCGCT
>JBJTQS010000282.1:0-3618 GCA_046075765.1 Bacteroidota bacterium | reverse complement strand
ATTTGATACCTACTGTTTTCAAGTCGCTAAAAGCAAACACTGGAATCCAATTTTGTCTTGCTCAGCGCGACCCTCAAGGAAATCCTACTGATGGAATCATCCGTAAACAAACTACCGTAACATCATTCAGCACAAACAATGCGATTAAGTATGATTTACAGGGCGGAAGCAATGCCTGGCCAGCCAGCCAATACTTGAATATATGGGTAGGCAACCTAGGTCAACAACTACTGGGCTATGCTCAATTTCCTGGTGGAGCTGCTGCAACGGACGGCGTTGTGCTATTGAATGGCTCTGTTGGAGGTCCAGGTGCATTTGGAACAACATCCCCTTACAATCGCGGCAGAACGGCAACACACGAAGTTGGACACTGGTTGAATCTGCGTCACATTTGGGGCGATTCAAATTGTGGCAACGATTTCGTTTCCGATACCCCACTTCACACCACTGCAAATTACAACTGCCCCACCTTCCCTACTTTGGCCACCAACTGCACAGGAAGTCCTCAAATGATGACCATGAACTACATGGATTACACCAATGATGCTTGCATGTACTTGTTTACCCTTGGTCAAGGAGTTCGTATGAATTCATGCCTCACTTCTACTCGGGCAGCTCTTAGCTCATCCCTTGGATGTGTTCCTGTAGGACTTAGCGAACCACAAGATTTAGGTATTTTCATTTACCCAAACCCTACCGAAGGCATGCTGAACATTGATAACCTCTATAATTATGGAGAATCCGCTACAGTTAGGGTTCTAAATTCAGTTGGTCAAGTGGTTGCTATTCATCAAATAAACGATTTTAGTGGCACAAACTCGATAGATTTAAGTTCGCTTAAAAACGGCATTTACATGGTGGAGATTTCATCCAACCGTAAAATGGCCGTTGAGAGAATCGTACTTAACAAATAAGTTGTTTCAATTAAAAGAAAAGCCCTGGCAACAGGGCTTTTTTTATGCTTTTGAGTCTGCTATCATTTGTAAATTTGCCTTTGAAAACAATTGCGAACATCAGTTGTTAAAACAAAATATGAATCAAGGAATACAACACAAAAACGAAACATTGAATGCCATCAGCCAAAAAGTGCTGAGACGTGAAAGAATCAATGTTGATGAGTGCGTTGCTTTGTATGAACTTGGAGATATCGGTTTCTTGGGGCAATTGGCCGATAATATCCGAGAGAATAAGCATGGCAAAAACACTTTTTTCAATCGCAACTTCCACATCGAACCAACGAACGTTTGCGTCTTTTCATGTAATTTCTGCTCTTATTCTAGACAGTATAAAAACAGAGAGGACGGCTGGGAACTCAGCATAGACCAAATGCTGGATAAGGTAAAAGCTTATGATGGACAACCCATCACCGAAGTACATATTGTTGGAGGAGTACACCCAAAAATGGATTTGGATTTCTTCATGAAGCTGTTAAGTTCCATCAAGGCCATCAGACCTGATTTGCACATCAAAGGGTTTACTGCTGTTGAACTAGATTATATGATTCGAAAAGCCGGAGTTGATTACAAAACCGGACTTTCCATGCTTCATGAAGCAGGGTTGGATTCTTTACCAGGCGGCGGAGCTGAAATTTTCGATACTGAAATCCGCAATCAAATTTGTGCCGACAAATGCACCGCTGATGAATGGCTCGCGATCCATCAAACAGCTCACGAATTAGGTATGGCCTCCAATGCCACTATGCTCTATGGTCATATTGAAAATTACTGGCATCGTGCCCTCCACATGGAAAGGCTCCGTAACTTACAAGACATAACTAAAGGATTCAACACGTTCATTCCATTGAAATTCCGAAATAAAGACAATGATATGTCGAATGTCGCGGAAAACACTATGGTGGAAGACTTGAAAAACTACGCTGTCTCCAGGATTTTCATGGATAACTTTCCCCACATCAAAGCCTATTGGCCCATGATTGGTAGGGAAACAGCTGCAATGAGCCTCTCATTCGGTGTTGATGACTTAGACGGTACAATCGACGATTCAACGAAGATTTACTCAATGGCCGGATCTGAAGAACAAAACCCGACTTTAACTACCGAGGAGCTTGTGAAATTGATCCGCGATGCTGGCAAAACCCCTGTAGAACGCGATACGCTATACAATACTGTGAGAACATTCGAAGAAGTTCACGATTGACATCATACCTCTCCCCCTCTGGAAGATGTATATGTTCGCCATTTATCCAGAATAGCGGTTAATCCCCCTGGTGGATCTTTTTCAAAATACAGCTCTTTTCCTGTGGAAGGGTGTATAAAACCTAAAGAACGGGCGTGTAGTGCTTGACCTGGGATCAAGGAAAAACAATTCTCGACAAAAGACTGGTATTTTGAAAAGGTGGTGCCTTTCAAAATCTTCTTACCTCCATAGGTTTCATCATTGAAAAGTGGGTGGCCTATATGTTTCATGTGGGCCCGGATTTGATGTGTTCGTCCTGTTTCCAAACGGCATTCAATCAAAGTCACATAACCGAACCTCTCCAAAACGGAAAAATGTGTAACAGCATGTTTGCCATGGTCGCCTTCCGGATAAACTTCCATGGATTTACGATCCGTTTGGTTCCTACCAATATGACCAACAACTGTTCCTTGTTCTTCAGGAAAATCCCCCCAAGCCAAGGCCATGTATCGACGCTTAATTGTTCTATCAAAGAACTGTTTCGCCAAGTGCGTCATAGCCTTCTCATTACGAGAAACCACCACCAATCCAGAAGTATTTTTATCGATACGATGCACTAATCCCGGACGGACGGTTTCAGACTCTATTGACTGACCTAACTTATCAGGATGAAATCTATATGCCAATGCATTTACCAAGGTACCCGTATAGTTTCCGTAACCCGGATGCACCACCATTCCTGCAGGCTTATTTACTATAATGAGATCCTCATCCTCGTAAACCACTTCGACTGGTATGTCTTCGGCAATTACCTCAACCAAACGAGGCGGATGAGCCAATACAATAGTGATTAAGTCGCCCGGCTTAACTCTATAACTTGATTTTACCGGCTTGGCATTTACTAAAATACTGCCAGCTTCAGAGGCATTCTGAATCCTGTTTCTGGATACGTTTTCCAAACGCATCATCAGGAATTTATCGATCCTTAACAATGATTGGCCTTTATCGACCAAGATTCGATGATGCTCATAAAGCTCATCTTGTTCATTTTGCTCCTTGTCGAAATCGGAAATCATTATGAAAAATCAAGGATGTTGTACAACAAGCCTTGCGATTTGTATTGTGCCAGTCGCCTTATCGGTAATCCGGACAGCGTAAACACCTTCTGCCAAGTTAGAAGCAGAAACAGAATCTGTTACGCCATCGATTTTACAAACCAATCGTCCGGAAATATCCAGTATTTCCAAAAATGAGTTCTCTGAATATGAGAATGTCGAATGAACCTGAAATTGGTTATCAGCAGGATTGGGATATATCATGAATGATTCATCGTACTCGGGTGATGGTGAAGTTGAAGTGTACAACTTCTGGCCGCTGAATACTGGACGAATCATCCACATTCCAGGCAGTTGTGATTGAGCCCAAGAACCAGAAGTATTGTAATATTTTTTTGAAGGGTCCGATGGTGTGTTCACATCCAAG
>JBJTQS010000281.1:0-5081 GCA_046075765.1 Bacteroidota bacterium | reverse complement strand
ATAACGGTGATAGCGATCGAAAATCTGATGATCTGTGAAACAAGCGAGCTTCAATTCATGGTCGGTAAAACCGCTGTGGATAGAAACATACACAGGCGTGAATGAAACTTCTTCACCAGGCTTACGAGCAGGAATGTTGATGTCGCGGAAGATGGAGTATATGCGCTCTATCTGCTTAGCCGTATCTGAAAAAACAATATTGCGATAAGCGCCTCGCATGTTTTCGAGGAAAGCCGTACCCAACAATACAAAGTTCTTATTGAATGGTGGTTGAACAGATGATTGGAATGTGACCTCGGTCTTATTTTCATACAGCGATTTACTGCCCGATTCAATAATGCGGAAGCGTGCCATACCCTGCTGAAGGCTCTCGGCTGTATTGAATACATCGGTAGGATTACCAGGCAATCTACCGAAATCAACATCGTTGTCGTCGGTCGTTTCAGTTGTGCCCGACTCCATCATGGATTCTAAACCCGATTGCATCACCGAAACCACATTGGCGCCATCTACCAGCCAAATGATGGTATCTTCCGGAAGGAAATCAGCAAAGGACTGGTGTTGCTCTTTCACCAACTTCGACTGCACATTGGGAATGATGGTGATGTGCGCCATATTCTTCTCCGAGAGTTGCGACAGCGGATCGAAAACGCGAATCGATTCAACACGGTCGCCATCGAACTCCATACGGTATGGCATTTCATTCGCAAAAGAGAACACATCCACAATTCCACCACGAACCGAATATTGACCGGCCTCCATCACGAAGTCGGTGCGCTCAAATCCGTGTTCGTTGAGAAATTCGATGATGAAATCAACCGACAAAGCCTCGCCCACTTTCGCTTCTACCGTGTTTGACTGCAAAACGCCGGCAGTAGCCACCATTTCTTGGAATGCCTCGGCATAGGTGATTACCGGCTTCGGACTTTTGTTTTTCCCGATGTGAGTCAATACTTCCGCACGAAGCAACACACTGTTGTTATCGGTCTGGGGGAAACGGTATGACTTGCGAAGTGATGATGGGAAAAAGAGCGCCGATCTTTCGCCCATGATGTTTTCGATATCATTAAGGAAATAAGCGGCTTCTTCTTTTTCAGGAAACACAAAAACCATGTGCGAGCCTGCCATTGAAAAAACAGATGCGGCCACAAACGCATGTTGCGAACCTGAGAGCCCGTTCACCTGCGTCCTGCATTGCTGCTTATCCAGTGAAGCGGCAATGGTGCGAACACGGTCAGAACCCTTGTATAGGTTGAGTATGTAGGAAAGATCCAATGGAAAAGCGGTTGATTAATGAGGATTAAAAAATATCAGCCGCGATTTTGTGAGAGAAACTGTTCGGCAAGTTGTACCATGTCTTTAGAGCCGATGAACAGAGGGGTGCGTTCATGCAATGATCCCGGTTTTTTCTCGAGTATGCGCTGACCGCCATCGGAAGCCATGCCTCCGGCCTGTTCTGCAATCCACGCAAGTGGGTTGCATTCGTATATGAGTCTCAATTTTCCGGATGGGGCTTTGGTTGTGGGCGGATAAATGTAAATGCCACCTTTCAATAGGTTGCGATGAAAATCGGCCACCAATGAACCGATATAACGAGATGAATAAGGTCGGCCAGATGCTTTGTCGTCTTGTTGGCAGTACGATATGTATTCGCGAACACCTTGAGGAAATTGCATAGCGTTACCTTCGTTCACCGAATAGATCTTTCCTGAAGAAGGCACTTTCATATCGGGGTGTGACAAGCAAAACTCTCCTATGGAAGGATCCAGGGTGAAACCGTTCACTCCCTTACCAGTGGTATACACCAACATGGTAGATGAGCCAAAAATGATATAGCCTGCCGCCACTTGGTTCACACCAGGCTGAAGGAAATCCGCTTCAGTTACGGGCGCATTCGGATCTAAACGGCGGTAAATGGAAAAAATGGTGCCGATGGAAACATTCACATCGATGTTTGAGGATCCATCAAGTGGATCGATGCACACAACATATTTCGCATTCTTTGATACATCAGTAGAGATGGCCACCAGCTCTTCGTTCTCCTCGGAAGCAACGGCACAACATTCGCCACCACTGCCGAGTGCGGCAATGAACTGTTCGTTTGCAAACACATCAAGCTTCTTCTGCTCTTCGCCTTGCACGTTTGAAGTGCCCATTTCACCCAAGATATCGACCAAGCCTGCTTTGTTCACCTCGCGGTTCACGATTTTGGCGGCAATGCCGATGTCGCGCAGCAACCTCGACAATTCTCCCTTGGCGTAGGGAAAATCTGCTTGGCGTTCAATGATAAACTGTCCGAGGGTGGTCACACTCCTTATGGGTGCATTCATAGATTCATTATTTACCCCAAATATCGGAAAAACAGCCCTTGGCATCATAAACATTGGTGTTTTACGTTTCCCCCGGGCAGGCATATTGCTAACTTTGCAGGCCGAAAGGTTAAAACCCTGCATACTAACAACTTCAACGATTGAATCAGTCCCGTAAATCCGCTATCATGGCCGTTACCAGCGATTTGGCAACAGATCAGCGGGTACATCGCAATTGCATGGCCCTTGCGGGGATGGGTTATTCGGTGCAGTTGGTGGGGCGCGTTCTGCCTTCCAGTCCACCCATACCTCAACGTACCTACCCATGCAAGCGGTTCAAATTGCCGTTTACCAAAGGGCCACTGTTTTATGTCAGTTACAACTTAAGGCTGTTCGGTTACTTGATTTTCAAGAAAAGCGATCTCATTTTCTCAAATGACTTAGACACCTTGCCAGCTTGTTGGTTGGCATCCAAAATCAAAGGTTCAAAGCTTGTTTACGACAGCCACGAGTATTATACGGGTGTTCCTGAATTGGAAGGCCGGCCATTGGTTCGTAAGATTTGGAAAACGATCGAGCGTTTCATTTTTCCAAAATTGAAAACCGTTATCACCGTGAACGAATCCATCGCCGACATGTACCGAAGCGAATACGGAAACGATATCCATGTGATACGAAACGTGCCTATGCAGAGTGCATTTCAGCCTTCAGGCTCTGATCGGCAAGATATGCGAAGCAAGATGGGAGCAACTGCATCCGAAAAACTACTCATCCTACAAGGCTCGGGCATCAACCGCGACCGTGGTGCAGAGGAGGCCGTTATGGCGATGCAATACATGAAAGAAACAAAATTGGTTTTACTAGGTGGTGGTGATGTGGTGAAAGAGCTCAAGCAGTTGGCCGCTTCCTATGGCGTTTCAGACAAAGTCCTTTTTCTTCCCAGAATGCCTTACGAGGAGATGATGAAGTACACGGCAGCCTGCGACCTCGGACTTACATTCGACAAAGACACGAACATCAACTACCGCTTTTCGCTGCCGAACAAGATTTTCGATTACATACGCGCTGGCATTCCGGTAATGGCATCGCGTTTGCCAGAGGTGGAAAAGATCGTGCAAGGTTATAACATCGGATGGTTCATTAGCAGCCATGATCCCGCCATGATGGCGCAAGAAATGACAGCCGTTCTGCAAGAAGAATCAGCCATTGCCCAGTGTAGGAAAAATTTGCAACTTGCAGCCGCAGACCTTACATGGGAGAACGAATTGAAAAAATATCCGCAGCTATAGCATGAGCGTCCCCGATCATCATATCCACGTGGTCAGCTTTGATGTGCCATACCCTCCTACTTACGGTGGTGTGATCGATGTTTATTACAAGATCAAAGCGCTGCACGCGAAAGGAGTCAAAGTGCATCTGCACTGCTTCCAATACGGACGCGAAGAATCGACGCATCTGGAATCGCTTTGCGAAGAAGTGAAATACTACCCACGCAATGTGTCGCGCGCGCAATTGTTCACCAAACTTCCCTATATCGTAATATCGCGCAATTCTGAAAAGCTGATTCAGGAGTTAGCCAACGACAACTATCCGATTCTTTTCGAAGGTTTACATACCTGCGGTATGTTGGATGACCCAAGGCTCGACGGCAGGTTCAAAATGGTTAGAACACACAATGTGGAAAGCGACTACTACCGCAGCTTGGCCAAGGTGGAACGCAATGTATTCAAACGATATTATTTCCATAACGAGGCATCCAAGCTGGAAGCTTTCGAACCTGTGTTAGCTAAAGCGGATGCCATTGCCGCCATATCGCGCAACGACACGCTTTATTTCGATAAGAAATACAAAAACGCATTCTACATTCCGGCTTTCCATGCCAACGAGAAGGTCAACATCACGCCCGGCAGAGGCAAGTTTGCTTTGTACCACGGGAATTTGGCCGTGGGCGAAAACAATGAAGCCGCACTGTTCCTGGTGAACAAGGTTTTCCAACCATCCGATATCCCATTGATGATTGCAGGCTCACGACCATCCAAGGAATTGCAATCGGCAGTAGCCAAAAAAAATCACATCACTTTGCTCAGCGATTTGTCAACGCGGCAGATTCACCAACTTATCAGCGATGCGCAAGTAAATATCCTTCCTACTTTCCAGCCAACTGGCATCAAACTAAAATTGTTGTCGGCACTTTACAGCGGACGATTTGCCGTGGTAAACACTCCGATGGTTGAGAACACCGGCCTTGAGGATTTATGCTTGGTGGAGGATGATGCCGAAGGCATGCGTGAACTGGTAACTAACTTGATGGAGCGTGATTTCACCGAATCGGATATCGCTTTGCGCGAGAAAACACTTCGTGAAAGCTTTTCCAACGACATCAACGTGCAGAAGCTGATCAACCTTTTCGGCAATCGCTAAACCTACATAAAAAACAGCTACTTATTGCTCGGCCACCTTGCCTTGGTCGAACAGGATTACGCGCGCGGGAAAGCGTTCGATGAGTGTGTAATTGTGAGTGGCCATCACTACGGCGCAGCCGTTCTTGCTGATGTCGAAAAACAAGCGCATGATGCCGTTGCTGGTTTCCGGATCAAGGTTGCCACTGGGTTCATCGGCCAAAATAACTTCTGGATCGTTCAGCAATGCTCGGGCAATAGCCAATCGCTGTTGTTCACCGCCCGAAAGCTCATGCGGCATTTTGTATCCTTTCGACTCCAAACCCACCTTGCCCAACACTTCGTTCACGCGTTCCATGATTTGGTTTTTGTC
>JBJTQS010000280.1:0-2957 GCA_046075765.1 Bacteroidota bacterium | reverse complement strand
TATCTACTTTCGGTTGTAGGATGCTTGTTATTGTTCCTCTTTAGTAGAAACATATCATTCGGCACATCAAAATCATTTGTCATCACCCATTTTGCAATTGGATTTGTCTTTCTATTGTTTTATTTATTGAAATTCAACACGCCTAGTTGGATATATCTTTCATTTTGGTGTACCGGAATTTTGATTGCTGGTGACGTTGCTCGAAAATCATTTCCTAAGATTGCAAAAGCTTACTTTCTATCTTTTTTACTTACTGTGCCTGTATTCATAGTATCCCCTTCCAGAATCATTTCATTGGTTGCTGGTAAAGGATTCGGTAATCCTGGTGAAGGTAGATATAGAATTATTGATAACCTTTATCTCGTTAAGACTTCTGAACCAGTTGACAGTTTAGGTAAACACAAATACAAACTCATCAAAGAGATGGGCTTTTTCCATAAAACTTTAGCAAGGGGCATCCCTGTTCCGGAAAATCTTGACTCTATTTCCATACAAAGAAACCAAGATTCGGATAGTATAAAGGAGTTGCTAATTTATCACCACAAGAACACAGACACAATACAAATTGATAATTTTAAATTAGCCCCAAATAGAAATCAAATAACTAGAAAGCCTCAAAGATGAATAAGTTATTAGTGTTTTTTTCGTGCTGTTTGACAGTTGGAATTTCTGTTGCTCAGATGCCTGAGACAAACGTTTTTTTGATTAGCTATTCATGGAATGACAATGATTTTATAGCTAACGATATCAAGCAAGTAAACAATGGAAAAGGATACAATAACCAGCCATCATTTTCACAGGATTGTAATAAAGTATTTTACACTTCCAATGTGTTGGACAGCATGCAAACTGATCTTTTCGTTTATGATGTTGTCAAGAAGAAATCCCAAAGATTATCTAATAATTATTTGAGCGAATATTCGCCCATGATTCGCCCAAACTTCTTATCTGGCCTCAGCCATGTAAGAGTTGAAGAAGACAAAAAACAACATCTTAGATTTTATGAAAGTGATTATTCCAATTCGTTTAATCTAATTAGATGCTCAGATAGTATAGGCTACTACATATGGGTCGATTCTAGTAATCTAGGCTTGATTATTCTCAATAATGGATTGGAATTTCACACCTATAAACTTGGCGATTCGTACACCAAGTTGATAGCGCAAAATGTAGGTAGATTCATTAACTACGATAAAAAGTCTAATAACTACCTGCTTTTAAAGAAGGATTCAGCATCACTAGCTATAAATTATTTTAATGTAAAAACTGGTGAAATCCAAAAGAGCATTCAGTCTTTATCTGATTGTGAGGATTACGCTATTGATGTTAATTCAGATATATATGGAGGCCGCGATGGTAAGCTTTTCAAATACTTCAATAACCAATGGTTGCAAGTTGCAGATTTGTCAACACAAATTGGATCATTCTATAGAATGTCCTTTTGTAATTGCGGAAAACATTTGTGCGTTGTTTCTTACAACGGTAAAAAGCCTTGATAGATGAGGGTATTAGTCGTGGGATATGGCTTTGCCGGCTCTTCCCTATCCTACTTTCTATGTAAATATGGCATACAGGTTGATATTATAACCAATCCTATATTTGATAAATCAAGTAGCTCTACCATCTCGGCTGGTATTATGTTGCCATTTTCTGGTAAGCGAAAAACACTATCACATAAAGTTTCTGCTGCATTGCCTTTTGCTTTGGATCATTACCAAACAATACAAAATCATGCAAAATCAAAAATATTATATGACTTACCGGTCCGACAACTCTTAATAGAAGCAAGGGATTACAATGATTGGTTTTCAAAAACAAATGAAAAGGAAACAGCCCAATTCATTGAACATATCCATATTTCAGTGATTTCAGAAAAGTTAAAAAGTCATATAGGTTTTCTGCAGTTCAGCCATACGAATGCCATTCATTCTGCTGAGTTACTTAATGCATATAAATCAACAAGCCCCAATTGTGTTTTTCATTCTGAGCAATTTAATTTTGAAAAACTGGTTATAAACGACACCTGCATTAAATACAACAATCAGAAATTTGATCAAGTCATATTTTGTGATGGGTACCGCGTAATTGAAAACCCTTATTGGAATAAACTTCCATTCATGCCTGTAAAAGGTGAAATCATAGATATTCACGCGCCGGATCTGCATCTGGATTTCATATTGAATGGCACTTTGTATGTAATTCCATTAGGAAACGATAATTACAAGGTTGGTGCAACCTACAACTGGAATGAAATTGATGAAATACCCAGTTCAAGTGGCATTCAATATTTAAAGTCAGAATTAGAGAAAATGATATCAGCAGATTATGATATTATTGACCATAAGGCTGGAGTTAGACCCGCAATACAAGATCGTAGACCTGTACTTGGTTTTCATCCGCAATTTAAAACAATTGGTATTTTTAATGGGCTTGGAACAAAAGGTGCCATGCTTAGTCCTTATTATGGTAATATGATGGCGAATCACATTGCCAATAATTCAGCTATAGACGATGAGGTTTCGGTGGACCGGTTTTTAAAGCTATTAACAGTTCAAAATCAATAGCCACCACTACGCTTACGAAGAAACCATTCGGTAGAAAGTAAACATGCCAATAAGAAAAAAATCCATTTCAATGAAATGGCTTCAGCAATAGATTTACGGGAAAAAATAACAGGTTTAATGTTCTTCTGATTCAATATGGATTTTTCAAGATCAGCGGAATTACTAAAATTGAAGAAAATGCCTCCTGTTTTGTTGGAAAGGGAACGAAGTAAACTATAGTCAGCAACAAGGTCAGTTAATTCTGATTGCAATGCGGTAACGACAATTCTGCCATTAGACAAGAGACTTTTACCTCCTATTTTAGCCGTTGCACGGAACGAATAAATTCCAGGTGGAAGGAATCCCGCGTTCAAAGTATAAACACCATTATTGTTTGAAAAAGTAAATTTAAAC
>JBJTQS010000279.1:0-4899 GCA_046075765.1 Bacteroidota bacterium | reverse complement strand
CATGCTTTTTCGATGGATCATGTTCATAAGGCCGGAGCACGTTTCGATCCAGAAAAAACAAGATGGTTCAATGAGCAATACCTTCGTAAAAAACCTGCGAGTGAAATCGCTCAGCGAATTTCCAAATTGGTTGAAGATGCTTTCAAGCTAGCAGAAACAGACCACAGGCTTAATAACGCCTACTTGGAAAAAGCTGTTGAATTGCTCCGCGACCGTGTGCAATTCGAACATGAAATGCCTGTTGTTGGGTCTTATCTTTTCCAAGCACCAAACTCCTACGAAGAAAGCGTTATTGCCAAAAAATGGAAACCTGAATTGCTTCCCTTTTTCAATGATCTGAACAATCGTTTTTCACAATGCAAGCCCTTCCTGAGTGAAACCATAGATGCCGCTATCAAAGAATGTGCTGCCACACACGGCATTAAAACCGGTGAAATCATGCAGCTGCTGCGGGTTTTGGTGAGCGGACAAGGTGGCGGTGTGGATCTCATAGGCATGCTGGAGCTCCTTGGTAACGAGGATGTTTGCCTAAGATTATCTAATGGCCTGAAAGCCATGCCCCAGTGACAATTACCTAGGAGATTTATTCCTGAAAAACACAACCAAATATGTGTTTTTCCGTTATTATCTTCGTAAATCGTCTTTTACATCCCAATGGGCCACTACGAGTCATTGCTTTCCAAGCTTGATGCTTTCATCCGAAAGTATTACAAAAACCAACTTATCAGGGGGGCAGTGATCACTTTTACCGCTCTTACGGCGGGATGGCTTGTGTTTTCGGGAGTTGAATACTTTGGACACTTTGATTCATTGGTTCGCACTTCATTGTTCTGGAGTTTCATGGCGGCAGCATTCATATCACTTTGGAGGCTTGTGCTGATACCGCTTTCAAAACTGTTCAAGCTCGGCAAAACCATTTCCCATGAGCAAGCCGCACAAATCATCGGGAAGCATTTCCCAAGCGTGAGCGATAAACTGCTCAACACTCTTCAGTTGAAGGCCCAAGCCAATGATAATTCGAGTAGCAGTATGTTATTAATTGCCAGCATCGAACAAAAGACCGCAGAGTTGCAGCCTGTGCCCTTTACTCAAGCGGTTGATTTTTCACGCAACAAGCGTTATATCCGTTTTGCTCTAATTCCCGTATCCGCAACCATCGTTATTTTGTTTGCCGCGCCCAGCCTATTGGTTGATGGCAGCAAACGTTTGGTGAATCATAACACCTATTTCGAAACGCCTGCGCCATTCAAGTTCATCATCAAAAACGACAGCCTCGAAACCGTAGAAGGTCAGGATTTCAATCTTGAAGTGGAGACTGAAGGAAAAGTGCTTCCCGGAGAAATGTTCATCGAAGCTGATGGAAAACAATATCGCCTCGACGGAAATGGCAAAAGCGGTTTCTCACATGTTTTTAAAAACCCGAAGAAGAACACTGAATTTCGTTTGTTGGCCGACGGCTACTCCTCGAAAGGATTTGAACTATCGGTATTGCCCAACCCCACCATTCTCGATTTCAGTATTTCACTTGACTACCCTGCATACACAGGCAAAGCCGATGAAAGGCTTACCAATTCAGGTGACTTGACTTTACCTGTAGGTACCCGAGTCAGTTGGGAATTCCGATCCAGAAATACCGATCAAATGCAAATCAGCTTTGCTGACACATCTTTTGAAATGAAATCCGATGGATCAGTGTACAAGCACTCAAAGGTGTTCATGAGGCCAGACCGATATGCGGTTCTTCCATCCAATCGTCAAATGGTGGCACAAGAGCCCATGAGCTATTCGGTGAATGTGGTTCCGGATTTGCATCCCACTATCCGCATAGAAGAGCAACAAGACTCAACCAGCGCCACCCTGGTTTATTTCAAAGGTGATATCCGTGATGACTATGGGTTTACAAAGCTTGCTTTCCACTACCGCTTTTTGAAATCCGCAGACGATTCACCACGCGATAAAAAAGATGGGGAACAGCTTTTACAAGTAAATCGCAACGCACAACAAGATGTTTTCTTCCATGCATGGGATATGCAACCCCTATCCATCATGCCTGGAGAAGAGTTGGAATATTATTTTGAAGTTTGGGACAACGACGGGGTAAACGGTCCTAAGTCAGCTCGCACACAACCTTCCCTCTACAAAGCCCCCTCATCTGAAGAACTTGAAAAGGAAGCGGAACAAAATTCAGAAAAGCTGAAATCCGACTTGGAAAAGAGCATCAATCAAACCCGCGACCTGCAGAAAGACCTGAACAAGGCGGCTCGGGATATGGTAGAGAAAAAGAACCTCAATTTCGATGACCGTAAAAAGATTGAAGACCTACTGAAGCGTCAAAAAGAGCTTCAAAAACAAGTTGAAGATATCCGCAAGCAAAACGAGAAGAACAACAGCCGAGAAAACGAATTCAAAAAAGACAATGAGCAACTGCGTGAAAAGAAGCAGCAGTTAGAGGAGCTTTTTGACAAGTTGATGAGCGACGAAATGAAGAAGCTCTTGCAAGAGTTGGAAAAACTGATGTCGGAACTCGATAAGGACCAGCTCAAGGAAAAGTTGGAGCAGATGAAACTCGACAGTAAAGACCTCGAAAAGCAACTGGACCGAACATTGGAGCTATTCAAACAGCTTGAAGTAGAAAAGAAAATCCAGGAAAACATCGAAAAGCTCGAGCAACTCGAAAAAGAGCAGCGGAAACTGGCTGAAAAGACAGAACAAAGCAAAGGCTCCGATCCGCAACTGAAAGAGCAACAGCAAGAGCTTAATAAGAAATTCGACGAGCTGAAAAAGGAAAACAAGGAACTCCAAGAGAAAAACAAGGAATTGGAATTCCCGAATGAAATGAGCGACAACTCCCAGGAGATGGATGACATCGACAAGGAAATGGAGCAAAGCGAACAAGAATTGGGCGGCGATAAAAAAGACCAGAAAAACGCTGCACAATCGCAGAAGAAAGCTGCTGATAAAATGGACAAGCTTGCTCAAAAAATGAAGCAGCAGCAACAGCAACAGCAGCAGGAACAAGCGGAAGAAGATATGAAGTCGTTGCGGATGCTTTTGGAAAACCTGATCCGCTTCTCGCTTGATCAGGAATCCTTGATGCAAGAACTTAAAGGCATTGATGTCAACAATCCACGTTATACAAAACTCGCTCAGAGGCAGCGTGAGCTCAAGGATGACGCAAAGGTACTGGAGGATTCACTTTTTGCTCTCAGCAAACGCGTGGTACAGATTCAGAACATTGTCAATACAGAAATTGCAGCCATCAATTATAACCTCGGCAAAACAATCCTCAACCTGCAAGACCGCTTTGTTCCACAGGCACGCGCCGATCAGCAATATGTGATGACATCCGTAAATAATATTGCCTTGATACTGACTGAGGCATTCAATCAGATGCAGCAACAGATGCAATCACAACAACAGATGCAAGGCAGTTGCAAAAAGCCAGGCAAAGGCAAACCTTCGCCATCCGCACAGAAACTACGTCAAATGCAGCAGCAACTCAATGAACAAATGAAAGCCCTGCAGAAAAAGATGGATGGCAAGAAAGAAGGGCAAAAAGGAAAACCGGGTGAACAAGGCGGCATGAGTGAAGAGCTCGCACGTATGGCGGCACAGCAAGAGGCTATTCGAAACGAATTGCAACAATTAAGTAACCAGGAAAACAAGGACGGCCAAGGCACTTTAGGGGACCTCGACAAGTTGGCGAAGGAAATGGAGCAAACAGAAAAGGATCTTGTAAACCGTCGGATCAATCAGGAAACCATCAAACGACAAGAAGATATTTTAACCAGGCTTTTGGAGAGCGAAAAAGCCGAAAGGGAGCGTGAACAAGACGAAAAAAGACGCTCTACCGAAGGTCGCGATATGCCTAACCGAAACACCAGTCAGTTTGAAGAATACAAACGTTTGAAAATGAAGGAGATTGAACTATTGAAAACCATCCCGCCGGATTTAAGTCCGTTTTATAAGAACCTAGTAAATTACTATTTTCAAACCCTAGAAAATCAACCCTAAAAAGGTATGTCAACCCCAACCAAGTTTACCAACACCTTGGAGATTGTTTCCGAGCCCCACAGCATCAATATAATCGAGAAGGTAATCGACGATATGAAAAACGAATTCGAAATCCATGAGGATTCGTATGGCAATATATTGGTAGCCGTTACAGAGGCGGTCAACAATGCCATCATGCACGGAAACAAGTGCGATACCAGCAAAAAAGTGAAAGTACACTACGAAGTTGACGGAGATCGTATCATGTTTTCGATTGCAGATGAAGGCCCAGGCTTCGATTACTACAACCTACCGGATCCAACGGCTCCGGAGAACATTGAAAAGCCTTCCGGTCGCGGTGTTTTCTTGATGAAACATCTTGCCGACCAAGTGATTTTCTCTGATAACGGGAAAGTAGTTGAGATGTATTTCAAAACTCATAATGACACGATAGCCTAATTAACTTAAACCCTAACCAAACACATTAATGAAAAAGTTCGCCATCCTTGCCTGCTCTTCCCTCCTATTTATAGCCTGTTCTTCTGAGGGCGATAAAAATCCTCCTGCTACCGATTCCATTCCGGCAATAAACGAGCAAGCTACCGACCAGGTTTCTGTATCCCTTCCTGACTCTATAGCCAGCAACACTGCAAGTGCCACTACAGGGGGTGTGAAATTGAATCCTCCACACGGCGAACCTGGTCATCGTTGCGAAATCGAAGTTGGTAAACCGCTTCCGGCTGATGGCAGTGTGCCAAGCACTCCTGGCACTGCAACCATTTCAACCCCAAACTCGGCGCCTGCTATTACACCCGTTCCGAACCAACCTGTTACAGTTTCAACTAGCCCAACTCCAGCGCCGGCACCAGCAGCTAAAACCGCAACTGCCCCTGGCATGAATCCTCC